>NZ_JBHZAN010000014.1:0-229472 GCF_042754285.1 Streptomyces sp. NPDC059224 | reverse complement strand
CCCGCCCCGCCGGGGTGTCCCCCTTCGCCAACCCTCGGCCTCCCGCTGCGGTGGTGGCTTTTTTCTTCCCGGCCCAACGCCCCCCGGCCCCGCCGCCTCCCCCGCCGCCCCCACGCCGATGGGCCCGGCCCCCGTTGCGGGGGCCGGGCCCATCGGCGTGTGGGAAGGCTCAGCTGGCCTGGGGTTCGAAGTCCCAGTACGGACGGTTGCGGGCACGGGCCGAGACGGTGTGGACGTGCTGCTTGCCCAGGGTCGCCTCCAGGTCGGTCAGGGCCTCCTGCTCGGTCTTCTCCGCCTGCTGACGGGCCCGCAGCCCACGCAGGTCGGCCGCGTAGGCGACCCGGGCGGAGAGGGTGAGCGGGTGCGTGCGGCCGAGGGTCTCGGTCGCCCGGGCGATGGTGTTCCGGCTCAGTTCGGCGGCGGACTCCGTCTCACCGATCAGGTTGCGCAGGGCGGTGGCGTTGATGGCGCAGCCGAGCGTGTAGGGGTGACTCTCACCCACGGCCGCGCTCATGTCGGCGAGGGCCTGCTCGATCAGCACGTGGGCGTGCTGGCGTTCGCCGACGTTGCGCAGGACCAGCGCCTGGTTCGCACGGGCGCCGATGATGAACGGGTGTCCTTCCGGGAGCAGTTGCTCATAGCGGGCCAGCACGGACTCGCTGGTCTCCCGGGCCAGGTCGATGTCACCGTGCTCACGGTTGAAGCAGCTGTGGCTCACGGCGGCGGACAGGGTGAGCAGGTGCCGGTCGCCGAGCTTGCGTTCGAAGCCTTCCAGCACCTTCGTCAGCAGCTTTCCCGCGGCGGCCCGGTCCCCGACGCGCAGCAGGCACAGCGCCAGGTTGTGCTCGGCGCGCAGGGTGTCCTGGTTGGCCTCGCCCGCGACGATCCGGTACTCGCGCACGTTCCTGGCCTGGGCCGACTCGGCCTCCGCGTAGCGGCCCAGCAGTCTGAGCCCGATCGCGAACGACACCTCGGAGAAGAGGGTCCACAGGTGACGGCTGGTCAGCACCAGCCGGCGCTGCTCCAGCGTCCGCTGGTCGATGTCCAGGGCGTCCTGGTAGCGGCCCATCAGCCGCAGCGTGAAGCCCCAGTTGTTCAGCGCGTTGAGCGTGCGCGAGTCCTGCTCGCCGAGGAGTTCCCGGTAGGTGGGGTACAGCTGTTCGTCCAGGAGGAGGGCCTCGTCGTAGCGGCCGAGGGCGCGTACGTCGGCGGCCAGTCCGCTGAGCACCCGCAGGTAGTCGAGGTCGCGTTCGCCCCGCTCCTGGCGCAGCCGGTCCGCCGCCGCGCGTTCGATGGCCTCCGTCTCCTCCAACATGCCCGCGGCGCGCAGCAGGTTGGCGTAGTGGTAGGTGACGTCCCAGACCCGCGGGTGCGAGTCACCGAGCAGCTCACGCCAGATCTCCAGGGCCCGCCGGCCGAGCTTCCAGCCGGCGGTGTACTCGCCCGCGAAGTACATGTAGCGCAGGCAGTTGAGGACCAGGGCCTGCACCCTGCGGTCCTTGCTGTTGAGGACGTCGGCGTGCTTCAGGTGCGGTACGAGCTCCGCGTACGTCTCCCAGTTGCGGGTGTCGGTGGGACGGCCGGGGTCGGCCTCGGCCAGCGCTCGCCGCACCACGTCGAGGAACTCCCTCCGGTCGGCCTCCGGCATGTCCTTGCCGACGGCCTGATGGACCATCCGGTGCAGGTAGACCGACTCGCCGGGTGAGGGGACCTCGTCGGCGCCGATCTCGTGGGACTCCAGCCGGACCACGGAGTACTGCCGCAGCTGGTTGATCGCCTTGTTCCACAGCAGCGGATCGTCGAGCAGGCCGGTGAGCTGCTCGGGCAGGTCGTCGTGGGACATCTCGCGGAGCATGCGGACGGGGATGAAGCCCGGCGCGAAGAACGTGCACAGGCGCAGCAGGTCGACCGACTCCGGGACCGTGTCGCGCAGCTTGTTCAGCAGTATCGACCAGGCGGTCTGGAAGGTCACCGGGAAGTCGGCGGAGACCCGTACGACGTCCTGGTCGACGCCGTCCTCCAGCAGGGCGATGTAGTCGTCGACGGTCAGGTCGGAGTCGTTGAGCCAGCCCGCCGTCTGGTCCAGGAGCAGCGGCAGGTCCTCCAGCGCATCGGCGAGCTGGTCGGCCTCCTGCTCCGACAGCCGGGCCGCGCGGCGCCGGATGAAGGCGACCGACTCGTCGCGGTCGTAGACCCGTACTTCGAGGAGCTTGCTGTTGTGCTCGCTCCACTCGGGGTTCCGGGACGTGATGAGCACGTGTCCGGAGCCGGACGGGACCAGGTCCCAGACCTGGTCGGGTTCGTCGGCGCCGTCCAGGATCAGCAGCCACCGGGAGAAGGGGTTGCCCCGGCGCAGCGAGTCGCGGACCGCGCGGAGCCGCTCGCCGTACTCGTCGCCGGTCGACAGGCCGAGTTTCGGGGCGAGTTCGGCCAGCAGACGGCGGTAGGTGGCACGGTTCTCGGCGTTGACCCACCACACCACGTCGTACTCGGAGCCGAAGCGGTACACGTACTCGGCCGCGAGCTGGGTCTTGCCCACGCCGGACATGCCGTGCAACGTCAGCACGCCCGCGCCCGGTTCGCTGTTCTGCAGCAGGTGGTAGGCCTCGCCGAGCAGCGGCTCACGTCCGGTGAAGCGGGTGTTGCGGCGCGGTACACCGCCCCACACCTCGGGCATGGCGGCGGGGAAGCGGGGGCCGCGGGTGCCGGGGTCCGCCGCCGGGCGGCCGTCGGCCGGCAGGTCCAGCCGGTCCAGGAGGCGCCGCTCGGCCTCGTCGGCTCCCATGTTGGTCAGGTCGACCGGGGCCAGTACGGCGATGGCCGCGGGCACGGAGGCGTTGGTGACGGAGACGGCGGCGAACTTGGCGGGGTCGGGGCCGACGACCTCGCGCAGCGCCGCGTTCCACTCCTCGAAGGTCCGGGGGCCGAGCTGGAAGTACCGCTCGCTCACCAGTATCAGGACGCGGCCCTCGGCCAGGGAGAGGCCGCGCAGGAGGTCCACCAGGGTCTCCTCGGCGGGGGAGTCCCAGCGCACGTAGACGACCCGGACACCGCGCCGCTCCAGCCTGTCCCCGATCCACGCCGCCCAGGCCCGGTTGAACCCGGCGAAGCTGATCGTGACGGTCTGCCTCGCGGCCCCCCTCTCGGTCGGCCTGACCGGCGTACGAGTTTCAGACATGCGACGGCCTCCACGCGTAGTCTCAAAATCCTAGAACTTCGGTGCGGCTCTGGGGAACACGGCGACTTCGGAACCGGCACCTCGGCTCGTCGATCTTTGCGCAGCGGGGCCTGAGAAGTCGTCATTTCCGAGATTCACCACGAGGTTGGCGCTGTGTCCACAGCGTGCGGGCCGCCTTGACGTACGCCTGCGCACGCGCCGTGTGCCCCCGGGGCGCGGGATGCGCCGCGAGCCGTTCGTGGGTGGCGGCCATCGCGTCGACGAACCGCCGGCCGGCCGTCGTGAGGTCCGCGGAGCCGGCCAGTGCGGGCAGGGCCGCGCCGACCTGGGCGTGGTAGCGCGCGTACTCGGCCCATGCCCCCGCGGCGCCCTCGCTGCGTGCCGGGCCCGCGGCGAGCGCCCGGCGCTGGAAGAAGTCCGCGAGGGCCAGATGCGAGTAGGCGCCCTGCAACAGCCCGTCGTACGGGCGCGGGTCGGGGCGCCAGGGGGCGAAGTACCGGGCCGCCGGGCCCGCCCGGTGCAGCTCCACCAACTCGCCCAGCGCCACCAGTTTGGCGTGCTGCAGTTCGTGGACGAGGGTCGCCGCGAAGGCGACCGGGGTGACCGGGGCGGTGCTGAACAGGGCACCGAACGCCTCGGGCCGGGTGCCGCTGCACCTGCCCCGGCTCCCCGCTCCGGGCGGCAGTTCCATCGGGACCAGGCAGCGCAGCAGCGCCAGGGCCTCCGTGAGCCGTCCCTCACCGCCGCCCCGCAGCGCGGCGGCCGTGCCCGTCCAGGGCTGCAGCCACCGCTTGCGCTCGGACTCGTCCGGGGCCGCCGGACCGACGGCCGCCGGCCGGCCGGCCTCGCGGGGTGGGGCGCGGTAGGGGTCGAGGTCGTCCAGGGGCATGGCCGGGGCCCCGGGGACCAGACCCGGCAGCGCGTACGCCGAGGTCCAGGCGAGCGATCCGGACCAGGCGCCGCCGTCGCTCTCCAGGTGGACGGTCGCCTGGCCGAGTTCCATCCGGCCGCGGTCGTAGGTCACCCGGAGGCGGGCGTCGCCCCGCTCCGGGGTGTGCAGGGCGCCCAGCGACGGCAGGACCAGGATCCCCTCGCGGGCCGTCAGGTCCGAGGTGAAGGTGATTCCGGCACGGGCCGCGGCCACGGCCGCCACGGCGCTGAAGTAGGCCAGGTCCCGGACCAGTTCACGGCGCTGTTCGTCGCCGGGAACGCCACCGCGCGGATCGAGCCGGGTCAGGCAGCGCCGGGCCCAGGGGCCGAGCAGCGGATGGCCGAGCCGGGTCCGTGCGGGCGAACCGGGGGCGGCGGCCCGGTCCGCCGCGGTGAGCAGCGCCCAGTCCTCCCGCAGCCTGGCCTTCGCCGCCGGCGGGCAGAGCGCCGGGTCCGCCGCCTCGGCCGCGTCCAGCACGGCGCGCAGCAGGAGCAGCCGCCGGGTGTCCTGGTCCCGGACCAGCATCCCGAGCGTGCCGGCTCCGCCCTCCGTGCGCCCGAGTTCGGCGAGAGCCGGCTCCGGGACCGCCGGAAAGATCACGGGGTGCCCCCTTCGGGAGAGGCCACCGCGGGCACCGCGTCCGCGGCGAGCCGGCCGGCCACATGTCGGATGAAACGCTCCAGGTCGGCGCAGTACACCGAGGGGTTGCGGAAGCCGTGCCCGGCCCGGTAGCGGTGGGCGTACTGGCCCCCGCCGCACACGGTCAGCAGCGGGCAGGACCGGCATCCCTCCGCGAGCGCCGCGGTACCCGCCTGGCGTGCGGCGATCCCCGGGTGCCGCAACGCCTCGTCGAAGGTGTGCCGGAAGACGTCCAGGCCCGTGCGCGCGGCGCCCTCGTACGCCGACTTCAACGAGTCGACCTGCTCGATGGAACCGTCCGTCTCCACCACGAGCGCGTCGAAGGGCGTCAGACCGAGGGACTCACCGGCCGCCGGCAACCCCAGCAGCAGGGCCACGCACTCCTCGAAGAGCCGCACCCGGGTCTCCCGCCGCTCGGCCGCCCACCAGCGGTCGAAGACCGCGCACAGCCAGTCGCCGTGGCGGCCGCCGCCCCAGTGCGGCGGCGGCGTGGACCAGTTGCCGTGCGGCAGCAGCAGGTCCAGCGCGGGCGGCCGGAGTTCGAGCAGGCTGTCGTACGTCTCCACCGGATCCGCGGTGGGGTCGACGACGGTCAGGATGCCGGCGTACGTATCCGGGAAGCGACCGGCGAGCAGCCGTGCCCCGCGTGCGGCGGCGGGCCAGGACGGGCGGCCCGCACGGTCGACGCGGAGCGCGTTGTGCCGGGCGCGGCCGCCGTCGAGACTGATGCCGACCTGGATGCCGTGCCGGGCCAGGACACTCAGCCGCTCCTCGGTGAGGAGGGTGGCGTTGGTCTGGACGGCGGGGCGGACCGCACAGCCCGCGGGCACGCGCGCGCGTACGGCTTCGGTGAAGCGAGCGAGGGTGTCGACGCCCGCCAGCAGCGGTTCTCCGCCGTGCAGCACCAGGGAGACCGCGGTCAGACCGTGGCCGCGGGCGTGTTCGGCGATGCGGTCGGCGGTCCGGTCGAGGACCGCGGGCGAGGCGGCGGCGGGGCGGGTACGCCAGGTCCGGTCCGGGCCCTCGTAGAGATAGCAGTAGGTACAGGCCAGGTTGCAGCGGCCGTGCACCTTCACGATGAACTGACGGAAGGGGTGACCGGTCGTAGACACTCCAGCACCCCCATGCCGTACGCCATTTCACCCGTATCAGGCCGCATTCCCGGCGGAAGACCGGACGCAAACCCGACGCGATCGAAGTCGCCTTGTTCTGTCTTTATTTGACCGAACGGAATCGCCTTTCTCTGCGCCAGGTGGCTCACATCGCGCTGTTGAAGCCCCAGAGCATCTCGCCCGGCCGTTCCGCCCGCTCCCGCAGGCCCTCCAGCACCTCGTGCAGGACCGGGTGCCGGACCGTCCTCAGCTCCTCCAGATCCAGCTCCAGCAGTTCCGGCAGCGGCTCACCGGCCGTCGGTCCGCCCGGTACCCGCTCCGTGTCGTCCTGTCGGCTCATGTCCCCGTTCCTCTCCATCGTCAGCGCTCACTCCAACGCGGCGAGCCGCTCCGCCGAGTCGCCGGCGGTCGGCTCCCCCGGGACCAGCGTGCCCTCCGGCAGCTTCGACCACTCCGTCCGGGCGGCCCGGTAGGCCTCGCGCGCGGCCCGTGGACGGGCGGCCGCCTCATAGGACATACCCCGCCAGTGGTGGGCCTGCGCGCCCAGCACCACGGCTTCCTGACGGCGGCGTTCGGTGCGGGCCCCGCCCTCCGCCTCCCGGGCGGACTTTGCGGCGAGACGGAACGCGTCCATCGCCTCGTCGAGCCGGGTCGGACGGCCCAGGCTGCGAAAGGCCTCGTACTGGGCCTGGCCCAGCTCCAGGCGGCAGCGGGCGGCCAGCATCGGGGCCCCCGCCTCGTCCGCCTCGTCCGCCGCGAGCCCGAAGAGGTACTCCGCCTCCCGGAGATCGACGCGGTCGCCGCGCAGCCGGTACCGCAGGATCAGGGCCCGGCCGAGCAGCAGCAGCCGCAGTCCCAGCTCCCGGTTCCCCGTGGAGGTCTCCCGGCGGCAGTCCCGCAGCACCCGGATCGCCTGCGACAGCGGCGCCCACGCGCGGTCGCCGGTCTCCGAGTCGGCCCGGCGCAGCAGCGCCTCGCCCCACTCGGCGAGGATCTGGGAGTACTCGGGATCGTCCCGGGGCAACTCGGCCGCCGCGCTCGCGAACGCGTTGGCCGCCTCCTGGAGTTCGCGCGGGTCACCGGTCTCGGTGTACCGGGCGACCCTGACGCGCCCCGCCCGCAGGTGCAGGGCGGCCCGCCGACCGCGCCTGCGGGTGACCGCCAGGGTCTCGTCGATCAGGTCCTGGGCCTCGTCCAGAGGGGCACCTGCGCGCAGCAGGGCATCCACCAGGTCGAGCCGTACCCCGACCCGGTCCGGGGCCTCGGGAGCGGTCTCCAGGGCGTCGCGCAACGAGCGGGAGGCCTGTTCCGCGTAGCCCCGGGCCTGCTCCGGGTCGGTCGTCGCGTCCGACAGGCGCAGCAGGATCCGGCCGTGGGCGCGCGGCAGTTCGGGCGGCCGGTGCCGACGGTCCGGCCAGGCGTCGGCGAACGCCTCCAGCATGCCGACGGCGCTCTGCAGCAGCGCGCTGTCGCCGCCCAGGCTCCACTGCGCCTCCAGCGCGCCGACCCGCTCCAGCGTCAGCCGCAGCGCCTCCGGCTGTTCGAGGTCGGGGGCGCCGCAGGCCACGGCGTACTCCCGGTCGGCGCGGCGCAGCAGGTCGAGGGCGCCGGTCCGGTCACCGTGCCGCCTGCGGTCGCCGGCGGCGGCCCGCAGCACCCCGGCCAGGACGGCGCGTTCACGCCGGGCGTGCGGGTGGGCCACGGCCCGCTCCGCCGCCTCCTCGGCCTCGCGCAGCAGATCGGCGCCGCCCTGCACCTCCCACAGGCGCAGCGTGCAGTGGGCGTACTGCGCCCACAGCTCCGGGTCCGCCCCCACCGGCTCCTCGTGCCCGGTGGCGCCGCGCAGCAGCTGCACGGCGTCGATCAGGTCCTGCACCATGCCCTCGGCGTCGAACCGGGCGAGCAGGGCACGGGCCCGGTCCACCGCCTGGTGGGTGCGGTGTTCACCCGGTCGTACGGCGGTGTCGCGACTGCCGTAGAGGCGGAACTGTTCGGGCAGCGGCATGAAGCGCTCCAGTACGCGGGCCGCCACCTCGGCGAAAGGCTGCGGGACCAGGGTCGCGTCCGTGTTGTCGCCGTTGCGCGCCGGGTAGCCGGTGCCCGGCGGGGTGTACGGCCGTCCGGAACCGCCGTCACCGAGCTGGGCGAGGGCGAGGGCCGGGAAGTTGGGGCCGCCCTTGCCGAAGCGCTGCTCGATGTACTCGGAGCAGTGCTTGAGGACGAGCAGTGCCTCGTCCCGGCCGAGCGCGGAGAGCAGCCCCTCCTGGACCTCGGGGTCCATCTCGTACCACTGGGTGCCGTCCGCGTGCTGATCGGCGTGGCCCTCGCGGGCCCGGGTGACCAGGCCGCCGAGCAGCACCTCGGCGAGTTCGGAGGGGCCGGAGTCGGGCAGCATGGTCCGCTGGACCAGCTGCATCACGGGCAGACAGAGCGGGGCGGCGGCCAGGTAGACGGCGAGCCGGCCGGCGCTCGGGGAGGCGACCGACTGGAACCTGCTGACCCGCTCGACCGGCGACGGCGCCCGCCCCGCCCGTACGGCCGGCGCGGGCGGCTGGTCCGCGCGCACCCATCCCACCGCGCCCGCCACCGGCCCGGCGCCGGCCCCGGACAGCAGCCTCGCCCACGCCCCGAGCGCCACCGGCTCGGGCGGCAGCACCGGCACCGGCACGGCACCCCGTGGGCCGCTGGCCACGGCACCGGCCGGGGTGCGCACCCGCAGCGCGGTGGCGCCGCCCAGCGTCTCGCCGCGGCTCAGCTCGCCGTAGGTGACGGGCAGCCGGGTCCGGCTCCACATCCGCTGCGGCAACGGCTGCAGCACGGCGGCCGGCGCCTGCCGGGACAGGTGGTGCAGCAGCCGGTGCGCGCGACCGCTGTGCCACAGCGGTCCGGCGCAGTCGCTGATCAGGACGGTGATCCGGCGCCCGGTCGGGTCGCTGAGGCGGTCGGCGGTGTGCAGCGGGGCCGCGTGCACGTCCGCACTGCGACTGACCGCCGGCTCGCCGTCGGGGCCGGCGTGCAGGTGGCTGATCTGGATGTCCCCGAAGGCACCCAACTGGCCGAACACCTGGACCAGTTCGGTGAACATCCGGTCCCAGACCCGCATCGACGGAGAGGCCTCGAGGACCAGTTGCAGCCGGGCGTCGCCCCGGGTCACCGCGCGGTACACGGGCAGGATCAGGCCGCCCGCACGTGCGCTGTGCTCGGCGGTCCGCGTCTCGTCCAGTTCGGTGCGCAACGGCGGTGCGGCGCTCCGGTAGGCCTGCAACGGCCGTAAAGCGCGCTGGAGTTCGAGTGGCGCGGGCAGCGCGGGGGCCGCGGGCACGCCGACCGGCAGTCCGGTGACCCGGCCGGTCCGCCCGCCGTGCCCGCCGCCGTGCTGCTGCGGCACGGGGTACAGGGAGGCCCGGCGATCGGCTCCGCCCGGCCCGGGGGCTACCGGTGCCGGCCGCGCCGTCCGGCTCCCGGCGTCCGCGGACGGGGTGTCGCCCGTCGGGCCCTTCGGCGGTACGGCGGTTCCCCTCCGCGGGCCGCCCGCGGGTCCGGGAACCGCCTGCGCCGGTGCCTCGCCGGCGGGCCGCGTCCACCGGGCCAGCCAGAGGGCGTCGCTGAGCCCCTCGGTGTCCGGGTCGAGCCCGACCTCCCGCAGCCTGCGGACGAGTTCGGCCAGCGGGTCGCCGTCGGCGCCGGGCAGGTCGGGGCCGGATGGAAGGGGGCCGTGTCGAGGCGCTGCGTCCGGCATCAGCGGCTCACCTCGGGCGGTCGAGCCGCTGGATGAGCAGGTCGGCGAGCCGGTCGCGGCTGGGCGGGGCCGCCGCGTCGGTGAGGTAGATGGCGTTCAGCAGCTGGTCGGCGGCGAGGAGTTCGCTGCGGGAGCGCTCGAGGAAGCGGCCGATCAGGTCGTCTCCCGCGCGGGCCGCCTCGTCGCCGAGGTGGGCGCGGACGAACGTGGCGAGCCGGTTGTGGTCCGGGCGGTCCAGCCGGAGATGGATGCAGCGGCGCATCAGCGGGGCCGGGAAGTCCCGTTCGCCGTTGCTGGTGAGGACCACGAACGGGAAGGCCCGGCAGCGCACCCGGCCGTCGCGGATCCGGACCTTGACGCCGTCGGCGGTGAGCACCTCGGCCTCGCCGTTGGGCAGCCGGTCGGCGATGCGCTGGAGTTCGGGGATCTCGAACTCCCCTTCCTCCAGCACGTTCAGCAGGTCGTTGGGCAGATCGATGTCGCTCTTGTCGAGCTCGTCGATCAGCAGCACTCGCGGCGTGTCGGAGGGCAGCAGGGCCGTGCCGAGCGGCCCGAGGCGGACATAACTGCCGATCGCCTCCACGGCACCCGGGGTGCCGCCGGCCGCGCCGTACCCGCCCTGCGCGGCGATCTGGACATCCTGGAGCCGCGCGATGGCGTCGTAGTGGTAGAGGCCGTCCTGGAGCGTGGAGCGGCTCACGATGGACCAGCGCAGCACGTCACCCAGGCCGAGTTCGTAGGCCACCGAGTGCGCCAGGGTGCTCTTGCCCGCACCGGGACTGCCGGTGACCAGGAGCGGCCGGCGCAGGTACAGCGCCGCGTTGATCATCTCCAGCTCCTCGGCGCCGGGCCGGTGCAGCTCGGCCAGATGCCGGTTGGCGCCGAGCCTGCGGTCCCGGGAGCCGTCGCCGCCGTCGCCGCCGCCCTCGGCGCTCCGGCCGGAGAAGTCCCGCCAAGGAGGCGGCGGGGGCAGCCTGTTCATGCCGTCGTGGGGTTCGCCGGCGCCTCGGTAGATGAGCCACTCACTGGATTCGGTCATGTCCGGTCCTCGTCGTCACTCGTCCGTCCGGTCCCCACGGCAGCCATCGAACGTGCCTCACGTTATCGACCTTCACCGGACCCCGTAAGGGCCTCACACAGGGCGCGCGAGTTCACGGCGCCTGAAGCAGGTCACCCGTACCGGGCAGGGGTTGATGCGGATCGTCGTACAGGAGAGCGATGCCCTTGGCCCAGAACGCCTCCGTGAGCCCCTCGCGCACCTGTTTACGCAGCGTGTGTACGGACTCGGGCAGCTCCCAGGCGCCGTCCACGCCGTAGACCGTCATCCGGGTGCCTCGATGGAACTCCCCGCACACGGAGTCGCTCTGCCGGCTCCAGCGACGCCACAGCACCACCCCGTACCCGGCCCTGACGATCCGGCCGAGTGCGGTGGCGTCGTCCGGGTAGCGCCGGTCGCCCTGCCGGCACAGCACCGGGACGGTCCCGGGCGCGAGCTCGCGCAGCGCGGCCACGTCCGACACCGGCCGGCGCACCGCGTCGTCGCAGTCCAGAATGTCGGCCCTGGCCCGGGTCTCGGACCGCTCGCGCCCGGCGTGCACCCGCTGCCAGCGGTCACGACGGGCAGCCTCCTCCTCGTCGTCGGGCGGCCCGTCGCCGCAGGATCCGTCGCCGGGCAGGTCACCGCCGTACCAGCCGTCCTCCCCCGGCAGCTGGTCGCGGTCTTTGCAGCGGACCACGACCGGCCGTTCGACGCCCAGCGGGTCGGCACCGGGGCGCAGCCGCCACTCGTCCACCGGGAGGTCGAGCAGCAGATGCGGCAGAGCGGCGTGCAGCGGCACCGGCCGGCCGGGCCCGTCACAGCGGCGGAAGGCCTCGGCGAGCGGCTCGGCGACCCGGGCGGCGAGGTCGGCCAGCGGGGCACCCTGCCCGTCGTCCAGCCGGGTCGCCTCGCCGTCGCCCCGCACCACCGCGACCGACCAGTCGCAGTGCCCGCGGTTCCAGGCCAGATGCTCCACCTCGAGCAGGACGGACTGGGCGCGCGCGGCGCCCTGCGGATGCTCCCGCCCGTGCTCCCCCGCCGCTCCCGCCACCCGGTGCTCGCCCCGGTCGCGCCCGTTGCGCTCGCGCAGCCGGTCACCGAGGTGCTGGGCGCGCCTGCGGGCCAGCTCGCTGCGGTACTCGCTGTCCAGCCGGGTCGCGGCCTGCTTGATCCACTCCCACAGGGCCTGCTCGGCGTCCAGCACGAACGGCGTGACCGGGCGCTCCGCGGTCATGACCCGCATCGCGTACTCGGCGACCAGCCGGAGCGCGCCGTCGTTGCGCACGTTCTCGTACAGCGCGCCGAGGCCGTCCCGCCAGCCGCGCGGCGCGGGCGACAGGTTCGGCAGCCGGAAGTTCGGCAGCGAGTGCAGGATGTCGAGCAGGCCGCGGGTGCTCTCCGGCGGCGGCAGATCGGCGAGCCGGCCGAGCAGCTCCACCCGCTCGTTGGGACTCAGCGTGCGGCCCGGGCGGGTCCCGAGGTCGGCCTGGAGGTCGGTCCAGGTGGGGCGCCCGGAGTCGGTGGGCTGCTGGCGGTCGCGGTGGTAGCGGTCGTGCGCGTGGCAGACCGCCTGGTAGAGGTCGTGCTGGTACGGGTCGTGGTGGCGCAGCCCGTGCCGGTACAGGTCGTGCCGCCGGTCGCCCGGCGCCGTGGGCAGGGTGCGCAGCCGCTCGATCCCGATCGACGTCCCCCCCGTTCCGCCCGCGGCGCGTGACTTGAGGACGCCGACGACCTCGCCGCGCACCGGGTCGATCACCGGTCCGCCGGAGACCCCGGGCGGCAGGTCGTTCTCCCCGACGCGCATCTGGACGCCCGACGACCAGCCGCCGATGGTGCCGTGCACGGTGAGGAAGCCGTCGAGGATCTCCGGCCGCCCCTGGAAGGAGGTCCAGCCGGCGTAGAAGACGCGGCCCGCGGCGTAGTGCGGCATCGGCCGCTCGGAGACGTAGACGCAGTCGTGGTCCACCGGCTCGCGCAACCGGACGAGCGCCAGGTCCGGGGCGGGCCAGCTGCTGGGGACGGGGCGGTCCACGTGCTCGGGGAGGGTCGCGGCGACCTTGCCGGGCACCGCGCAGGGCTCCTCGAAAGGACCGGGCTGATAGACCACCGTGACCTCGCCCCCTTCCCCGCCGTCGATCACATGGGCGCAGGTCAGCACCCAGTTAGGTGCGATGAAGAAGCCACTGCCGAGGAACTCCCCGGACTCCTCGGGGGCATACCCGACACCTGTGCGATGGATGCGTACGGTGGCCGCCATCACGAGGTCACGCAGCGCATGGTGGGCCGGATCCCAGCCGCCGGATGCGCCCCCGTCGTGCCCTTCCGTCATTCCGCGCCCCCGGCCCCGGCCCGGCGGGCGCCCCCGTGCACCGGGGCGCCGCCGGATGCGCCCGCCGGAGTGCCCGCGGAGTCCGCGTGACCGGCTTCCGGGTCGGGCGGGCCGCCCCCGTGCCAGGTCAGGGTCACGGTGACGGCCGCCTTCGCCTCCCCGTCCGCGAGCAGCCCGACCACCTTGCCGGCCTTCGCGGTCAGCTCGATACCGAACTCGACGCTCACCTCGTCGGGCCGTACCGCCCGCAACGGCCCGGCGAGCGACCGCGCGACTCCGCCGACCAGCGAGTTCAGGCTCTCGACGGTCGCTTCCACGCGCTCGGTGAGACCGGTGTCCGTGTACGACAACTCCCCTGTCGGCACGGCCAGTTCCTCGGCGCCCGAGATCCGTGCCCACACCGGCGTGCCGTCCGGCAGCCGCACCCGCGCTATCCGCGTAGCGTCCCGCTCCATTCCGCTCCCCCGTCCCCCCGAGCCCCGTGTGCTCCCTACGCCGTACCGTTCGTGGTTTCCCGCTCTTCCCGCACGGGAACACATCGCCGATTCAATCCACGGGGAAAGAGTCCTTCCCTGCGGAGCCGAGCCCTACCCTTCGCCGACGGCACACCTTTGCGGTCGGCCTAGGCTGGGAGGCGCCCATCACCGGGCGTCCACACTTTGCACGCAGGAGAGCGACCCATGTACTTCACCGACCGAGGCATCGAGGAACTGGAGAAGCGGCGCGGCGAGGAAGAGATCACCTTCGAGTGGCTCGCGGAACAGCTCCGCACCTTCGTCGACCTGAACCCCGACTTCGAGGTCCCGGTGGAGCGCCTGGCCACCTGGCTGGCCCGGCTGGACGACGAGGACGAGGAGTAGGTCCGCGGCGGGGGCGGAGCGCCCGGCCGGAGGCGCGGGGAACTGCGCGGCGGACCCCGCGCGCCTGTCGCGGCCGGTCCCGGTCGGTCGCGTCCGTTCCCGGTCAGCCCCCGCCGCGCGCGGTCAGTCCCGGTCAGTCCCGCGGAAACATCGTCTCGTACGACAGCTCCAGCACCCCGTGCACCGTCAGCACCGCCCCCGCCACGGCCCACCCCGCGCTGCGCCGCCTCACCCCCCAGGCGGCGACCGGCACCCCGACGGCCAGCTCGGCCACGGCCAGCCGATGCGCCGGCGCCGTCCCTCCCCCCGCCACGCCGTCGCCCCCGGTGTCCTCGACATGCCTCACGTCGGCCCCGGCGCCGGCCGCCTCCCGGAGACGTCCGGGCGGTTCGCCCGGCGCCAGCCCGTCCCGCAGGTGCACCCCCGCACGCGTGAGGACCTCCATCAGCCCGCGCAGGCGCGCGCACGCGTCGGCCCCCGGCTCCGGCACGGTCAGCCGGTCCAG
Source organism: Streptomyces sp. NPDC059224 (assembly GCF_042754285.1). Lineage (NCBI taxonomy): Bacteria > Bacillati > Actinomycetota > Actinomycetes > Kitasatosporales > Streptomycetaceae > Streptomyces > Streptomyces sp. NPDC059224. The sequence goes on along the minus strand of NZ_JBHZAN010000014.1, from coordinate 215,140 downwards.
CGCCTCCACGTCGGCAACCGGGTCGAGGCCCAGCCGGGCGGCGAGGGCGCGCAACTCCTCGTCCTCGCCCGCGGGCGTGCCGTCGGCGAGCCATACGTATCCGACCGGGCGCCGGAAGCCGGACGCGAGGGTGCAGCCGGCCCGGTCGGCATCCCACCACAGCGCCAGGACCGGCCACCCGGAGCCCACGGCGAGCGTGGTGGCCCAGCCGGTCAGGACCCGGTCGACGGGCTCGCCCCCGCGCAGCCACGGCGCGCCCTCGGGGACGAGGACGCTCCACTCGCCGGCCGGGGTCAGCAGCATCCGTTCCCGCAGGAGAGGGGCGAGCGGCGCGACGGAGCCCGGATCGGTCCGGCACAGCAGCAGGGCACCCGGCACGGGGGTGTGCGCGAACCGGGACACGGGCGGGGATTCGTCGGTCGGCATGGACACACGGTAGGCAATGCGCCCGCTTGTCGCCTGATATGAGGCGTTTACGGCCGGACGAAGGTCAATTGCACGCCCGGCTGGTCACCCAGAAGAGCGCCTTGACTTCCACCGGCCACGATATATCGTGTTTATGGAAGACGCGATATGGCGCGAACCGTGCATGCGCGTCCGCATCCAGCCGCCATGCCCGGCCGAGGGAGGTCCGCACCATGTCCGAGTGGTCCGTCGCTGAGCCCAGGAAGCTCACCTTCGACACCCCCGTGAGCGATCTGCACGTGCGCATCGTCAACGGAACAGTCAACGTCGTGGGCACGGACGAGGGTTCCGCCCGCCTGGAAGTCTCCGAGATCGAAGGGCCGCCCCTGATCGTCACGCACCGGGACGGCACCCTCACGGTGGCCTACGACGACCTGCCGTGGAAGGGCTTCCTCAAGTGGCTCGACCGCAAAGGCTGGCGACGCAGCGCGGTCGTCTCGCTCGCCGTCCCGGCGGACACCCGCGTGGAGGTGGGCGTGGTGGGCGCCGCCGCCGTCGTCTCCGGGATCAGCGGCACGTCCGTGGTCAAGGGCGTCACCGGTGACACCACCCTGGTCGGTCTCGCCGGCGAGGTCCGGGCGGACACCGTCTCCGGGAACCTGGAGGCCCAGGCCGTCACCGGTGACCTGCGGTTCAACTCCGTCTCCGGAGACCTGACCGTCGTCGAGGGCTCGGGCTCCGCCGTGCGCGCCGACTCGGTCAGCGGCTCCATGATCATCGACCTGGACCCGGACGGTCCGACGGACGTCCGGCTGACCAGCGTCTCCGGCGAGATCGCCATCCGGCTGCCGCATCCGGCCGACGCCGAGGTCGAGGCCAACACCGCCAGCGGCACGATCTCCAACGCCTTCGACGGACTGCGGGTGCACGGCCAGTGGGGCGCCCACAAGATCACCGGCCGCCTCGGCGCGGGCAACGGCAAGCTCCGCGCCACCACGGTCTCCGGCTCCATCGCCCTGCTGCGCCGCCCGCCCAAGGAGGACGACGAGAAGACGGCCTGGGAGTCCGGCCCGGACCCCGAACCCGGGCCCGAGGGGTCCGCACCCCCGGCAGACGGTACGACCGACAAGAAGGTGCTCTGACATGCCTCCCGTCTTCGCCCACGGCCGCCTGCGCCTCTACCTGCTCAAGCTCCTGGACGAGGCTCCGCGCCACGGCTACGAGGTGATCCGGCTGCTCGAAGAACGCTTCCAGGGCCTGTACGCCCCGTCGGCAGGCACCGTCTACCCCCGCCTCGCCAAGCTGGAGGCCGAGGGCCTGGTCACACACACCACTGAGGGCGGCCGCAAGGTGTACGCCATCACCGACGCGGGCCGCGCCGAACTGGCGGACCGCAGCGGCGAGTTGGCGGACCTGGAGCTGGAGATCCGCGAGTCGGTGGCCGAACTGGCCGCCGAGATAAGGGCCGACGTCCGAGGCGCGGCAGGCGATCTGCGCCGCGAGGTCCGGGCGGCCGCCTCCGAGGCCCGGCGCGGCAGCGGGACGGGAGCCGGGGCCGGGGAGTTCGGCGACCTCGGCGACAAGGAGTCCTGGCGGGCCGCCAAGGAGGAGATGCGGCGCGTCAAGCAGGAGTGGAAGGAGCAGGCCCGCCGCGCCAAGGACGAGAGCCGCCGGGCGCGTGACGAGGCCCAGCGGGCGCGCCGGCAGGCCCAGGAGGCCCAGGCCCGGGCACGTGCGCAGGCCCAGGAGGAGATGCAGCGCATCGCCCACCGGGTGCAGGAGCAGGTCCAGGACCACTTCGCCCGCGGTGACTGGCCGACGGGGGTTCGCGAGGGCCTCACCGAACTCGCCAAGGAGTTGGGCGAGTTCGGAAAGGACTACGGCAAGGGGTTCGGCAAGGAGTTCGGCTTCGGGGGCCGTACCGAGCCGCAGCCCGGACCGGGCCCGGACCTCCGCAAGCCGGCACCGGCACCCGAGTACACCGAGACCCCGGAGGACTTCCCGGCGCAGTACGTCCCCGAGTGGGCGCACGGCGACGGGACCGGCACCGGCGATCCGGCCCGCGACCTCGACCGGCTCCTGGACCGCTTCCGCGACGACATCCGCGACGCGGCCCGCGACCACGGAGTCACCGCGGAGCAGCTCGACGACACCCGCCGCCACCTGTCGACGGCGGCGGCCCGCATCGGAGCGCTGCTGCGCGGCCCGAAGCCCTGAGAAGCGCCGGGGAGGGAGCCGGGGAGCGTCGCCGTCCCTCTCCCCTGTCTCCCGTCTCTCAACTCCCTCTCCCTCCGTCCCGGCTCAGGAGCGGGTCAGGAGCGGGTCAGGAGTTGGTCAGGACGATCTTCCCGAACTGCTCGCCGGACTCCAGCCGCTGGAAGCCCTCGCGGGCGCGGTCGAGCGGGAGCAGTTCGTCGATGACGGGGCGTACGCCGGTGGCGGCGCAGAAGGCGAGCAGGTCCTCCAGCTCGTCCTTGGTCCCCATGGTCGAGCCCACGACCTTCAGTTCCAGGAAGAAGATCCTGGTCAGCTCGGCGTGCGAGGGCCGGTCGCCGCTGGTCGCGCCGGAGATGACGATGGTGCCGCCGGGCCGCAGCGACTTCACCGAGTGGGACCAGGTGGCGGCGCCGACGGTCTCGATCACGGCGTCCACGCGCTGCGGCAGCCGGGCGCCCGGTTCCACCGCCTCGACGGCGCCCAGTTCCAGGGCCCGCTTGCGCTTCGCCTCGTCCCGGCTGGTGGCGAAGATCCGCAGCCCCGCGGCCTTGCCGAGCACGATGGCGGCGGTGGCGACCCCGCCGCCCGCTCCCTGCACGAGGACCGAGTCACCGGGACGGACGCCCGCGTTGGTGAACAGCATCCGGTACGCCGTCAGCCAGGCGGTGGGCAGGCAGGCGGCCTCCGCGAAGGACAGCTCCCTGGGCTTGGGCAGGATGTTCCAGGTGGGTACGGCGACCCGCTCGGCGAAGGTGCCCTGGTAGCGCTCGGTGAGGATGGAGCGGGGTTCCTCCGGCCCGACCCCGTGGCCGCTCTGCCCGATCACGGAGTGCAGGACGACCTCGTTGCCGTCCGCGTCGACACCGGCGGCGTCACAGCCGAGGATCATCGGCAGCCGGTCCTCCGGGAGGCCGACGCCGCGCAGGGACCAGAGGTCGTGATGGTTGAGGGAGGCGGCGCGGACGTCGACGGTACTCCAGCCGGGGCGGGCCTCGGGGGCGGGACGATCCCCCAACTCGAGGCCGGAGAGCGGCTGGTCGCGGTCGATTCGGGCGGCGTAGACGGCGAACATAGCGCCGACGATAGGTTCCCGGGGCCGGGGGCGAAACCGGGGGCCGCTGTGACACATCCCCTCTTGCGCGGCTGCGAGGCGGCGGTCACCTCGTGAACACCCGAACGGAGGGGTGGCTGGAAGAAAAATGGCCCCGCCCTCCCGGGCGGGGCCATTCGGGGCGACGTCAGCGCCGGGCAACGCCTTCGGCGCGTGCGGCCGCGGCCACCGCCGCGGTCACCGCCGGGGCGACCCGCTCGTCGAACGGCGACGGGATGACGTAGTCCGCCGCGAGATCGTCACCGACGACCGACGCCAGCGCCTCCGCCGCGGCGATCTTCATCCCCTCGGTGATCCGGGAGGCCCGCACCTGGAGCGCGCCCGCGAAGATGCCGGGGAACGCCAGCACGTTGTTGATCTGGTTCGGGAAGTCCGACCGCCCGGTGGCGACGACCGCCGCGTACTTGTGGGCGACGTCGGGGTGCACCTCCGGGTTCGGGTTGGCCATGGCGAACACGAACGCGCCTTCGGCCATGGAGGCGACGGCCTCCTCGGGGACCGTACCGCCGGAGACGCCGATGAAGACGTCGGCGCCGGCCAGCGCGTCCTCCAGGGTGCCCTTGAGCCCGGCCTTGTTGGTGAACCCGGCGACCTCGCGCTTGACGGCGGTGAGGTCCTCACGGTCCGCCGAGATGATGCCTCTGCGGTCGGTCAGGGCGACGTCCCCGATGCCGGCCTCGACCAGCATCTTGGCGATGGCGACCCCGGCCGCGCCGGCGCCGGAGATCACCGCCCGCAGCTGGCCGATCTCCCGGCGGCTGAGCCGTGCCGCGTTCCGCAGCGCCGCCAGCGTCACGACGGCCGTACCGTGCTGGTCGTCGTGGAAGACCGGGATGTCGAGCCGCTCCTGGAGCCTGCGCTCGACCTCGAAGCACCGCGGTGCCGAGATGTCCTCCAGGTTGACCCCGCCGAAGGAGGGGGCGAGCCGGACGACGGTCTCCACGATCTCGTCGACGTCGGTGCAGGCGAGGGCGATCGGCACCGCGTCCACGCCGCCGAACTGCTTGAAGAGGATCGCTTTGCCCTCCATCACGGGGAGGGAGGCCTCTGGGCCGATGTCCCCGAGTCCGAGCACGGCCGTACCGTCGGTGACGACGGCCACGACGGACGACTTCCATGTGTAGTCGTTGACCAGCTCGGGCTGTTCCGCGATCGCGGTGCACACGCGCGCGACTCCGGGCGTGTACGCGAGGGAAAGGTCGTCCTTGTCGCGGATCGGCACGGTGGCCTGCACGGCCATCTTGCCGCCGCGGTGGAGCGCGAACGCCGGATCGAAGGAGTCGAGGGGCTCGGCCCCGCCGTCCTGGTCCGAACTGCCCGGCGTGCTGTCGCTGCGAGGATTGACGATCTCCGCTGCCACTTGTCTTACCCCTTAGGTATGCATGGTTGAGGGTCGGCCACTTCCGGTGAGGAAGTGGACGGGCACCGCGCAGGACCCGATGACTGATACGTACGAGTGGCACGTACGGGCACCTGCACGACGGGCGCGCCGCACACGCGCCCTGGAGCCCCGGATGAGGGGTGTAAAGAACCTTCTTACCGGACGGACCGCGCCCGCGACGAGTCGAATAGGCGCAAGGTCACATCACGGATGTCGTAGGCAACCGACAGATGAGCGGTGCGGGTGACCGGCAGACGGCCCGGGGTACGGCCGGGGATGAACCGGCGGTGAACCGAAGATCTTCCGGCCGGAAGGCCGGATTCCCGCAGATGTGCGGGGCGGCAGGTCGGGGGAGGCCCGGCCCGACGTGTCACGGGGGTCACCCGTTATCCGATTTTGACATCGTGACACGCCTGAATGGGGCAATCCCAATGGCAGGATGCCGTAAACCCACGAGGTCGCGACACCCGATGGTGTGTGTTTCCGTCGACCCATCGGCATATCGACATATCAGGCACATCGGTATATCGGCTTGTTCAACCCACCGCCGGAGGAACCCACCATGACCGCTAGCTCCACCCGTCGTACCAGTGTCGCGCGCTCCAGGACCGCAGCGTTCGGTGCGATCGCGGTCGCAGGCGCCCTGATCCTCACCGGCTGCGGTGACCAGACCGACAAGGGGAGCGACACCGGCTCCTCCTCGTCCTCGGCCCCGCTGGCGAGCAAGCTGCCGGACAGCATCCGCAAGGCCGGTGTGATCAAGGTGGGCTCGGACATCGCCTACCCGCCGGTCGAGTACATGGAGGGCGGCAAGGCCGTCGGCGTCGACCCCGACATCGCGGACGCGCTGGGCAAGCAGCTCGGCGTGAAGTTCGACTTCCAGAACGGCAAGTTCGCCCAGCTGATCGTGGGCCTGCAGTCCAAGCGGTTCGACATGGTGATGTCGGCGATGAACGACACCAAGGACCGCCAGAACGGCATCGACTCCGACACCGGCAAGAAGGTCGGCAACGGCGTCGACTTCGTCGACTACTTCACCGCCGGCACCTCGATCCTCGTCCAGAAGGGCAACCCGAAGGGCATCAAGTCCCTGGACGACCTGTGCGGCAAGGTCGTCGCCCTGCAGCAGGGCACCACGTCCGAGGGCATCGCCAAGGCGCAGAGCACGAAGTGCACGAAGGACGGCAAGAAGGCCATCACCCTGCAGACCTTCGACACCGACCCCGAGGCGCTGCTCCGCCTGAAGCAGGGCGCGTCCGTCGCCGACCTGAACGACTTCCCGGTCGCGGCCTACAACGCCAAGACCTCGGGCGGCGGCAAGGACTTCGAGGTCGTCGGCGACCAGATCGAGGCCGGCCCCTACGGCATCGCCGTCACCAAGGAGAACACCCAGCTGCGGGACGCCCTCCAGGCCGCCCTCGACGCGATCGTCAAGAACGGCGAGTACGGGAAGATCCTGGCGAAGTGGAACGTCACGCAGGGCGGGGTCACCGAGTCGAAGATCAACGGCGGCTCCTGAGCACCCGGGCAAGACTGAAGGGCTGTCACTGTGACTGACACGGTCGACAAGACTCCGGCGCCGTCGGTGCCGCCGGAGCAGATCAAGGCCATCCCGGTGCGCCACTACGGCCGTTGGGTGGCCGGCGCCGCCGTCATCGCCGTCCTGGTGCTGATCGGTATCGCCTTCTCCAACGCGAACATCAACTACGGCATCATCCCGGACTACCTCACGGACGGCACGATCCTGTCCGGTGTCTGGCACACGCTGTACATCTCGGTGCTCGCGATGGTCCTGGGTCTGGTCCTCGGCATCGTCCTCGCGGTGATGCGGATGTCCACGAACCCGGTCACCAGCACCGTGGGCTGGCTGTACGTCTGGTTCTTCCGCGGTACTCCGGTGCTGGTGCAGCTGCTGCTCTGGTACAACCTGTCCCTCGTGTTCCCCATCCTCAACCTGGGGTTCTACAAGGACGAGATGAACCAGGTCATGACGCCGTTCCTGGCGGCGCTGCTGGGTCTGGGTCTGAACGAGGCCGCCTACATGTCGGAGATCGTCCGGGCCGGCATCCAGTCGGTGGACGAGGGCCAGACCGAGGCCTCGCACGCGCTCGGCATGACCAGCGGCCAGACGCTGCGCCGGGTGATCCTGCCGCAGGCGATGCGCGTGATCGTGCCGCCGACCGGCAACGAGTTCATCAACATGCTCAAGACCTCGTCGCTGGCGTACGCGGTGCAGTTCAACGAACTGATCAAGCGCGCCCAGGACATCTCCAGCACCTCGCTGGCGATCGTGGAGATGTACTTCGTCGCGTCGATCTGGTACCTGATCCTCACCAGCGTCTTCAGCGTCGGCCAGTACTACCTGGAGCGCCGTTACGCCCGCGGTTCGACGCGCAACCTGCCGCCGACGCCGTTCCAGCGTCTGCGGAAGAACCTCCGGCTGTTCGGTTCCTTCCGCCGCCCGGAGGTGGCCCGATGACCGGTCTCGCCAAGGACATCACCCCGCCGAGCAGCGGCGCGCCGATGGTCAAGGCCGAGGGCGTGCACAAGTCCTTCGGTCTCGCGCACATCCTCAAGGGCATCGACCTGGAGGTGCTGCCGCGCGAGGTGTTCTGCCTGATCGGTCCGTCCGGTTCCGGCAAGTCCACGTTCCTCAGGTGCATCAACCACCTCGAGAAGATCAGTGCCGGCCGGCTCTACGTCGACGGCCACCTGGTCGGCTACCGCCAGCAGGGCGACAGGCTCTACGAGCTGAAGGAGAAGGAGGTCGCGGCGCAGCGACGGGACATCGGCATGGTGTTCCAGCGCTTCAACCTCTTCCCGCACATGACGGCGCTGGAGAACGTCATGGAGGCGCCGGTCCAGGTCAAGCGCGAGTCCCGGGCGGTGGCCCGGGAGCGCGCGGAGCGGCTCCTGGACCGGGTGGGCCTCGGCGACCGCAAGGGCCACTACCCGGCGCAGCTCTCCGGCGGCCAGCAGCAGCGCGTGGCGATCGCCCGCGCGCTGGCCATGCAGCCGAAGCTGATGCTCTTCGACGAGCCGACCTCGGCGCTCGACCCGGAGCTGGTCGGCGAGGTCCTGGACGTGATGCGGGACCTGGCCGAGGACGGCATGACGATGATCGTCGTCACCCATGAGATGGGCTTCGCCCGCGAGGTCGGCGACAGCCTGGTCTTCATGGACGACGGTGTGGTGGTCGAGTCCGGCCACCCGCGCGACGTCCTGACCAACCCGCAGCACGACCGGACGAAGTCGTTCCTGTCGAAGGTGCTGTAGGGACCCGCGCCCGCGAACACCGAAGGGGCGGTACGAGGCTCTCGTACCGCCCCTTCACGCTGTCTACCGAACGGCCAGCAGCAGGGTGTCCGAAGGCGAGCACCACACCGCCCGGGCCTCCCCGAAGCCCTTCTCCCGCAGCACCCGCGCGTGCCAGGCCGCCGGGGGCATGTCGCCGTCCGCGTGCTCGCCGTAGATCTCGAACCGGCGGGCCGTCGGCGCGGCCAGTGCCGGGTCCCGCGCGGCCAGCTGCCACCACTCGGCCCAGTCGAGCGCCCCTGCCTCCTTGGCCTGATCCATCCGCAGATGCCGCTGCGCCCGTTCGGCCGCGTTGATCCGGGGCGTGCTGTCGTCGATCATGTGGTCCGCGTTCATGAAGACACCGCCGTCGCGGACGAGTTCCGCGACCTGACCGTAGAGGGCCGCGAGGGGTTCGCTGTGCAGCCAGTGCAGGGCCGTGGCGGTCAGGACGGCGTCGTAGGAGTCGTACGGCAGTTTCGTGCGCCAGTCGGGGTCCTTGAGGTCGGCGGTGACGAACACGGCCCGCTCGTCGCCCGCGAAGGTGCCCTCGGCGATGGCGAGGAGGGCCGCGTCGAGGTCGACGCCGACGCTCACCGCCGCCGGGAAGCGGCTCAGCAGCCGGGCGGTGATGCTGCCGGTGCCGCACGCGAGGTCGAGGATCCGCGGGGCCGTACCGACGAGCGCCTCGACCATGTCGAGCATGATCCGGAAGCGTTCCTCCCGGTCGGGCATGTACCACTCCTGCTGCCGGTCCCAGCTCTCCTGCCAGGCCCGCCAGTCGGTCCCGGTCGTGGTCGTCTGCGCATCCGTCATGGCAACCCTCCGCCGCACAAGTCCCGTAATACCCTGGAAGCACGACCGGCTGTTACCCGACCGCACCACTGACCGTAGAACACCCCCGTAAGGACTACAAGTGGAACTGGCCTATTACTCGGATTACGCCGTCCGACTCGTGAACAGCGAGGAACCGGCCCGGGGCAAGGACTCCCTGACCTCGGTCGAGGCCGTCCGCGACCTCTTCGGGGTCAACGCGTCGGCGGCCCGGCGCACCACCGACGCCGATGTCACCCGCTTCCGCTCGGTACGGGCCCGGCTGCGCGCGGTCTTCGAGGCCGCCGACCAGGGCGACGAGACCCTGGCGGTCGACCTGCTGAACTCCCTGCTGCTCGAATTCCCGGTCTCCCCGCAGATCTCCGGCCACGACCACCGGGACGAGGACGACCGCCCGCTGTGGCACATGCACCTGGCCGACCACCCCTCCAACGCCACCGCGGGCTATGCGGCGATCGCGGCGATGGGCCTGGCCTTCCATCTCACCGAGTACGGCGTCGACCGGCTCGGCCTGTGCGAGGCGGCGCCGTGCCGCAACGCCTACCTCGACACCTCCACCAACCGCTCCCGGCGCTACTGCTCGGACCGCTGCGCGACCCGCGCCAACGTGGCCGCCTACCGGGCCCGCAAACGCCTGGAGGCGGACCGGCCGGGCCGGCCCGAACGCTCGGCGAGCACCGGGCGGGCCGCCGAGAGCGCCCAGCGCGCCAGTGCCAGCGGCGAACGCTGACCGGCCCTGAGCGGCCGCCAGCGGAACAGGGCACGGCCGAGGATCAGCTCCTCGGGCACGGTCCCGTAGTCGGTGCTGTCCCCGCCCGCGTACGCGTTGTCCCCGAGCACCCACCAGCCGCCCTCGCGCAGCTCCACGGCCCGCTTGACGACCAGCAGGTCCTGCTGGAAGGGGTGGCGCAGGACGACGACGTCACCGGCTCTCACCCGGGCCCCGTACCGCACCAGGAGCTGATCCCCCTGGTACAGCGTGGGCACCATCGAGGGGCCGGTCACCTCGGCCAGCCCGAAGGGCGCGGCACCCCTCCCCCGCTCGGTCTCCTGCGACAGCTCCGGCATCGCCGGCACCTCCCCGGTCCGTTCCTCCACCAGTGTCAGTCTGACCCTGGACTTTTGTCCTAAGCCCATGGGGGCACTCGCGAATTCAGGCTTCCCAGGGAGTAATGTCCCACCTGAGAAGACGATCACGAGGAAGGAATGCTCCATGCTTTCCCGCCTGTTTGCCCCCAAGGTCAAGGTCAGCGCGCACTGCGACCTGCCCTGCGGTGTGTACGACCCGGCCCAGGCCCGCATCGAGGCGGAGTCGGTGAAGGCCGTGCAGGAGAAGATGGCCGCCAACGACGACCCGCACTTCCAGGCTCGCGCCACCGTCATCAAGGAGCAGCGCGCCGAGCTCGCCAAGCACCACGTGTCGGTGCTCTGGAGCGACTACTTCAAGCCCCCGCACTTCGAGAAGTACCCCCAGCTGCACGTGCTGGTGAACGACACCCTGAAGGCCCTGTCCGCCGCCAAGGCGTCCACGGACCCGAAGACCGGCGAGAAGGCCCTGGAGCTCATCGCCGAGATCGACAAGATCTTCTGGGAGACCAAGAAGGCCTGACCTTCCGGTCCCCCTCCCCGCACCCGGCCCGCAGGCCGCCACCCACGGCGACCACTGCGGACCGGGTGCGGTCGTCTTTCCCCCCGTCACGGAAGGGCCGCCATGAACGACGCGCCCCGGCTCTGGAAAGTGGTCATCGCCCTGGAGGCCACCTCGGAGCAGGTGGACGCCCTCACCGACCGTTTCGTCGAGACGATCTGCCCGGACCCGGACCACGAGGGCCCCTGCGCGACCCCCTGGGCCCTGCACGTCACCGACGGCGCCTCGCTGGGCGCGCGGGAGCAGAAGCGGTTGCGCGCGGAGATCGAGGACACCATGGCCGACTGAGGCGGCGACCGGACGTCAGCCGTTCGTGGAACCGGCGCGGCCGTGTTCCGCCGGTTCCACGAGCAAGGGGGCCGGCCGGGGACCCGGCCGGCCCCCTCGGCGTCGGTGCTAACGGTGGTCGTCCTCGCCGGCCTCCAGGAGGCCCGCCGCCGCGCCCACGACCTGCGGGTCCGGGCTGCCGACGACCTCCTCGTCCTTGTTGGCGTAGTCGAAGCGGGCCAGGACGCTGCGCATGGCCTCGACCCGGGCCCGCTTCTTGTCGTTGCTCTTGACCACCGTCCAGGGGGCGTACTCGGTGTCCGTCGCCCGGAACATCGCGACCTTCGCGGCCGTGTAGTCGTCCCAGCGGGCCAGCGAGGCCAGGTCCATCGGGCTGAGCTTCCACTGCCGTACCGGGTCGACCTGGCGGATGGTGAAGCGGGTCCGCTGCTCGCTCTGCGAGACCGAGAACCAGAACTTCACCAGGTCCACCCCGTCGTCCACGAGCATCCGCTCGAACAGCGGGGCCTGCCGCATGAAGCGCTGGTACTCGTCCTCCGAGCAGAAGCCCATGACCCGCTCGACACCGGCCCGGTTGTACCAGGACCGGTCGAAGAGGACGATCTCACCGGCCGTCGGAAGGTGCTCGACGTAGCGCTGGAAGTACCACTGGCCGCTCTCGCGTTCGGAGGGCTTCTCCAGCGCCACCACCCGCGCGCCACGGGGGTTCAGGTGCTCCGTGAAGCGCTTGATGGTGCCGCCCTTGCCGGCCGCGTCCCGTCCCTCGAAGACGATGACGATCCGGCGTCCGGTCTCCTTGATCCAGGTCTGCAGCTTCAGCAGTTCGATCTGCTGGAGCCGCTTGTGCCACTCGTACTCCTTGCGCTCCATGCGCTGCGGGTACGGGTAGTTCTCCCGCCAGGTGTCGATCGGTGATCCGTCCGGGCGGATGAGTACGGGATCGTCCGGGTCGCTGTAGTCGACCTTCAGGTCGGCCAGGTCGGACAGCAGGTCCGGCGTCGTCATCCAGTCCTCCTCAGCGGCTTGTGGGTCGGTGGGTCAGTGGAACTGCGGGACGATCAGGTAGATGCCGTACGCCACCACCGCCGCGCAGGCCAGGAAGCACAGCCCGGCCTGGGCGGCGCCCACGGTGCTGGTGCCGCCGTGCTCCTTGGCCGCCTCGTAGCGGGCGAGCCCGAGGACGCCGAAGGCGAAGACGACCACCACGGCGAATGTAACTCCGATGCTCACCGCGGTGACCTCGCCGAGTGCGGTCCAGTCGATGTTCATGGGAACTCCCTCACTCAGGCGGCAGTGCCGACGTTGGACGGGGGCGTGGTGCGGATGGCGACCTCGTGACCGTCGTTGACGTTCTTCGCGTCGATGGGGTTGCGTCGCGACAGCAGGACGATGCCCGCCGCGAGCGCGGCGCCGACCAGCGCGACCACGACCGTGCCGAAGTTGCCGCCGTGCTTGACCGTGGCCGCGGAGATGCCGCCGACCAGCGCCGCACAGGGCAGGGTGATCAGCCAGGCGGCCACCATGCGGCCGGCGATGCCCCAGCGGACCTCCGCGAGCCGTCGGCCGAGACCCGCGCCGAGGATGGAACCGGAGGCGACCTGCGTGGTGGACAGGGCGAAGCCCATGTGGGCCGAGGTCAGGATGACGGCCGTGGAGGCGGTCTCCGCCGCGAAGCCCTGCGGGGACTGGATCTCCGTCAGGCCCTTGCCCATGGTGCGGATGATCCGCCAGCCGCCGATGTAGGTGCCGAGGGCGATGGCGAGACCGGCGCTGAAGATCACCCAGATCGGCGGCCCGGCGTCGCCCGGGAGCGCGCCGACGGAGATCAGGGTCAGGGTGATGATGCCCATGGTCTTCTGGGCGTCGTTGGTGCCGTGCGCGAGCGAGACCAGCGAGGCCGAGCCGATCTGTCCGAGCCGGAAGCCCTTGGTCACCGAACCCTCGCGGCCGCGGGCGGTGAGTTTGTAGGCGCAGTACGTCGCGATCAGCGCGGCGACGCCCGCGACCACCGGCGAGGCGAACGCCGGGATGATGATCTTCTCAAGAACCTTGTCGAAGTTGACCGCGCCGGAGCCGGCACCGACCCACACGGCGCCGATCAGTCCCCCGAACAGGGCGTGCGAGGAGCTGGAGGGCAGTCCGACCAGCCAGGTCAGCAGATTCCAGAGGATCGCCCCCACCAGCCCCGCGAAGATCATCGCCGGGGTCACCTTGGCGTCGTCGACGATGCCGCCGGAGATCGTCCTGGCGACCTCCGTCGAGAGGAAGGCTCCGGCCAGGTTCAGCACACCGCTGATCAGAACGGCTGTCTTCGGTTTGAGCGCTCCGGTCGCGATGGACGTGGCCATCGCGTTCGCCGTGTCATGGAACCCGTTGGTGAAGTCGAAAGCCAGCGCAGTGACGATCACGACCGCCACGAGGAACGTGATGTGGTCCATTCCTTAATGCAAACAAGCACGAGCCAATTGCGCGAGAACCGGAGGCGAACGAAGCCTCAGGAACAGACCCGGTCCGCCTGCGGGATGTGCATGCCATGCTGAGGCCATGACCCTGGAGGACCTGCGGCGGCTGCGCCGGGCGCGCGACCGCATGGACCGCGAGTACGCGGAGCCGCTCGACATGACCGAGCTCGCACGGACGGCCCTCATGTCCCCGGGACATTTCCAGCGCAGCTTCCGCAAGGCCTTCGGGGAGACACCGTACAGCTACCTCATGACCCGGCGGGTCGAACGGGCCAAGGCACTGCTGCGGCGCGGGGACCTCACCGTGACGGAGGTGTGCATGGCCGTCGGCTGTACGTCCCTCGGGTCCTTCAGTTCGCGGTTCACCGAGCTGGTCGGGGAGACGCCGAGCGCGTACCGGGCCCGGGACCACGAGGAGAGCACGGTGATCCCGTCCTGCGTGGCCCGCACGTTCACCCGGCCCCGTCGCCGCCCGTACTGACCGGGTCACGTTCCGCTGTCCCGGCCCTACACTGGCCGTCAAGGTCAACACCGTTGCCCGCCACGGCCCGTGCGGGTCTCGGGCACGGGCCGTCCACGCATCGGGGGAATCCGTGGCAACTGCGATCATCTCCGTCCTGAGCCCCGCCCCGGTCACGGACGCCGAGTCCCTGACCGACTGGCTCAGAGGCGAGCCGGCGCTGGCCGGCAAGGTCCGGCTGACCGGTGGCGCCCCGGCCGAGGGCCAGCTGGGCGCCCCGCTGGACACGGTCTCCGTCCTGCTCGGCGCGGGCGGTCCGCTCACCGTGCTCGCCTCCTGTCTGCGCGCCTGGATCACCCAGCCGCGCCGCAGCGACGTGAAACTGACCGTCCGGCACGAGCACGGCCCGGCCGTCGAGATCGACGCCAGGCGGGTCAGCCGCGAGGACGTGGCGGAGATCCTGCGGCAGGCACTGGAGGAGCGTCCGGAACAGGGCGGGTGACGTGCGGCTCCCCGACCCCCACCGCTCCCGGGTCGTCCTGATCGGCGCGAGCCGCTACTCCGACCCGGCCCTGCCCGACCTGCCCGCCGTCGGGCGGACCGTCACCGATCTCGCCGGGCTGCTCACCGAGCCCCCGTACCGGCTCGTCCCCGAGAGCCACTGCACGGTCCTGCTCGACGACGGCGACCTGCGCACGGTCGGCGACCGGCTGCGCGCCGCCGTAGCCGGCGCCGAGGACCTCCTGCTGGTCCACTACGCCGGTCACGGCCTGGTCGCCGGCCGCCGCCACACCCTGTACCTGGCGCTGCCGGACAGCCGCTGGGAGGCACCCGAGTTCAACTCCCTGGAGTACGACAAGCTGCGCGACGCCGTCCTCGACTCCCCCGCCGAGACCAAGGTGGTCGTCCTGGACTGCTGTTTCTCCGGCCGGGCCGTCGGCGACTCGCTCAGCGCCGACCCGCCCGGCGGCGGGCCCGGGCCGATCGACCGGCTGGAGGTGGCCGGCACCTACGTGCTGACCTCCGCCCAGCGCGACCAGGTGGCCCTCGCCCTGCCCGGCGAGGAACACACCGCGTTCTCCGGCCGGTTGATCCGGCTGCTGCGCGAAGGGGTGGTCGGCGGGCCCGAGCTGCTCACGGTCGACGACCTCTACCGCCGGCTGAGCGCCGTCATGGCCGCCGAGGGTCTGCCCGCCCCGCTCAACCGGGGTGCCGGTACGGCAGGTTCGATCGCTCTGGGCATCAACCGCGCGTTCGCCACCTCCGCCGGACCCGAACTGCGCCGCCGCCACACGGCCGCCGTCGAGCAGGGCCGGGCCGGGGACTGGACGGGGGCCGCCGCGCTGCTGCGGGAGATCGTCGACGAGCAGACCCGGATCCTGGGCGCCGAGCACGAGGACACCCTGCGCGGCCGCCAGTCCCACGCGCACAGCCTCGGCGGCGCCGGCAGCCCCGTGGAGGCGGCCGGGCTGCTGCGCCGGCTCCTCGCCGACCAGTTGCGGCTGCTCGGCCCCGACCATGCGGACACCCTGCGCACCCGGCAGTTCCTCGCGGTGAACCTGGGCGAGGCGGGGCACCGGGAGGAGGCGGCCGGAATGCTCCGGGTGCTGCTCGCGGACCGGGGGCGGGTGCTGGGCACGGAACATCCGCACACGCTGCGGACCCGGCATCTGCTGGCCCGCAACCTGGCGTTCGCCGGCGGCCGCGAGGAGGCCCTGGCGCTGCTGCGGGAGGTGGTGGCGGTGCGGGAACGGCTGCTTGGTCCCGGGCATCCGCACACCCGAAGGGCCCGGGCGGACCTGGCGGAGGTGAGCCGTGTACGAGCGGTTCAGTGACCGGGCTCGGGACGTCGTCGACCTCGCCCGCCAGCAGGCACGGGCGCTCAGGCACTGGTACGTCGAGCCAGGCCACGTCCTGCTCGCGCTGCTCGAGTCGGACGGGCCCGAGGTCGTACGGCTGCTCGGCACGTCCGCCGAAGGGCTGCGTGCGGCCCTGGCACCCGCCCTGGGCAGCGGCACCGTCGAACCCGGGGAGTACCTGCCGCTGACCGGTGCGGCCACCGCCGTGTTCGAACTGGCACCGCGGGAGGCCGACCGGCTGGGTCACCGGCTCGTGCAGCCCTTCCACATCCTGTTCGCCCTGCTGGCCACCGCGGACACCGTGCTGGCGGACGTGCTCGCGCAGACCCGGGTGGACCCCCGGCGCGTGCGTGCGTCCGTCACCGCTCCGGCCACCCCCGCCCTGCTGGACTCGGTCACCCGGGACCCGGCCGCCGGCGCCCCTCCCGTCGTCGGCCGCGCCGCGGAGATCGACCGGGTCCTGCGCACTCTCACCCGCCGCGACCGCCGGATCCCGCTGCTCACCGGACCGCCCGGCGTGGGCAAGGGGGCCGTGGCCGTGGGCGTCGCCCGGGCCGTCGAGCGGGGCCGGGTACCGGACGCCCTGCTCGGCCACCGGGTCCGCTCCCTGGACCTGCATGCCGTCCTGAGCGACCCGCGCCACCGCGCCCGCGGCACCGCTCTGGTGGCCGGCCTCCTCGACGAGATCAGGGACAGCACCGGCCTGCTCCTGCACGTGCCCGGGGCCCTCACCCGCCTGCGGCTGCCCGAGGGCACCACCACCCCGCTCGGCCTGCTGCGCCCGCTCCTGGAGAGCCCGGGTGTCCTGGTCTTCGGTGACTGCGGGGACTCGGACCACGACCGCCGGGACCCCGACCCCGGCCTCGACCGTCTCGTCCAGCCCGTCCCGCTCGAAGAGCCGCCCGCCGCCGACGTGGCCGAGATCCTCCGCGCCGGGCGGGCGCGCCTGGAGACGCACCATGCGGTGACCCTCACCGACGAGGCCCTGACCGCCGCGGCCGCCCTCGCCCACGACCACGTCCCCGACCGGGCACTGCCCGGCTCGGCCCTCGGCCTCCTCGACGAGGCGGCGGCTCTGGTCCGGGCCAGAGCCGCCACCGGCGCCGGCAGCACGGCCCGCACGGAACCGCGTCCTGACGGCCCGCCGACCGTCACGGCCGCCCATGTCACCCAGGCCCTCGCCACCGCCTCGGGCATCCGCGTCGCCGGGCCCGCCGAACGGGCCGCCCCGCTCTCCGGCCACGACCCCTACGTCTGGGCCATGAGCTGAGGCCGTGAACCGGTCCGGCACGGCCGGCCGTTTCCTCCTAGCCTGACCCCATGGACGTAAAACTCGCGCAGTGTTTCATCGCCGTCGACGACCATGACAAGGCCCTGGCCTTCTACCGGGACGTGCTCGGCCTGGAGGTCCACAACGACGTGGCGTTCGAGGGGATGCGCTGGGTGACCGTCGGGTCGCCCCAGCAGCCGGGCGTGGAGATCGTGCTGGAGCCGCCCGGCGCCAACCCGGACGCGTCCCCCGCCGACCGGCAGGCCGTGGCCGAGCTGCTCGCCAAGGGCATGCTGCGGGGGGTCATCTTCTCCACCACCGACTGCGACGCGCTGTACGAGCGGGTGCGGGAACACGGCGGCGACGTCATCCAGGAGCCGACGGACCAGCACTGGGGCGTACGGGACTGCGCCTTCCGGGACCCGGCGGGCAACCTGCTGCGTTTCACCGAACGCCGGGACGAGTAGCCCCCGCGGGCCCCTCTACGATCCCCTCCATGACCATCCGCTGGACGTACGTCTTCGCCGACCGTCCCACCGCGCACCTCGCCGCCGCCCAGGCCTTCTGGACGGCCGTCACGGGCACCTTCCTCTCGGCGCCCCGCGGGCAGGACGACGAGTTCGTGACGCTGCTGCCGGCCAACGGCGTCGATGCCTGCGTCAAGATCCAGGGCGTCGACGCGGGCCCCGGCGGAGCCCACCTGGACCTGTGCGTCGAGGACGTGCCGGGCCTGGTGAAGCGGGCCCGGGAACTCGGCGCCGAACCGGTCGCCGAGCACGAGGGCTGGGCCGTACTGCGGTCGCCCGCCGGGCAGTTGTGGTGCGCGGCCCCCTGGCAGGGCGAGTCGGTGCGGCCACCGGTCGTCGCGGGCAGCCGGCTCGACCAGGTCAGCCTCGACATCCCGCCGTCCGCGTACGCGACGGAGACCGCGTTCTGGGCGGAGCTGACCGGCTGGGAGCTGCTGACCGGTTCGCTGCCGGAGTTCCGGGTGCTCAGGCCACCGGCCGGGCTGCCCGTGCGGATCCTCCTCCAGCGGCTGGCCGACGAGCGCCCGGCCGCCGCCCATCTCGACCTGGCCTGCGAGGACGTCGCGGCGACCCGGGCCCGGCACGAGGAACTCGGCGCCGTCCACGTGGCCGACGGGCGGCACTGGACGGTGCTGCGCGACCCGGCGGGCGGCGTCTACTGCCTGACCGGCCGGGACCCGGAGACCGGCGGACTCCCGGACAGGGCCTAGCCCCAGGGCTCCACGTCCACCACGGCCGTGACCGGGATCGGCCCGTACACGTGCGGGAACTCCTCGCCGTCCGGCTGCACCGCCTCCCACTTCACCGGTACGCCGACCCGTGCCGGATCCACGACCAGTACCACCAGTTCGTCCGGGCCGTCGTAGGAGCCGTACAGGAACGCTGCCACGCGCGGGAGTTGTTCCCGGGTGGAGCAGTGGACGAAGCCCTCCTCCTGAAGGGTGCGGCCGCGGGTGGACAGCTCGTAGGAGCCCCGCGCGCGGGCGTCCTCCCACAGGGAGCGCTCGGTGATGTGCAGGATGTTCGGAAGTCCGGTCATGCCGTCAACGCTAGGGCGTCGCCCGGTCCGTCTTCGCGGCGGACCCGGACGCCGGGGCCGGGGTCGGCGGCCGCTCCTGCCGCCGGTTCCCCGCGCAGTCGGGATTACGGCAGGGAGCCGGTCCCCAGACCGGAACCCACGCGCCCAGCGTCTTGCGCCGATGCACCACTGTCTCGACGGCCTGCCCGCACACCGGGCAGACCCGGTCCTGGCTGTCCATGTCTCCATCGTAGGCCGAAACGGGGGGATCCGGCGGCCGGCCATCCGCCGTGGAAAACGCCGGGCCCCGCACGCCGTGGGGATGTGCGGGACCCGTCGGGCCGGAGCCCCCGGGAGCCGTGCGGGGTCAGGAGCCGCGCGGTTCCGGGGGTTCCGGTGTCTTCACCTGCTGCGCCGGGTCACGAACTCGGCGAGCGCGAGCAGACCGCCCGCCGACTCGGGGTCGGGTACCGCACGGGTGAGCTCCTCCATGGCCAGGGCCATCCGGTCGGCCGCCTCGGCCTGTGCCCAGTCACGGCCGCCCGCCCGCTCCACGGCCAGTGCCGTGCGCGCGACCTCGTCGGCGTCGGCCCTCGCAGGCGGCTCGGCGTACAGCTCGGCGAGTTCGTCCGCGGCCGGGGTGCCGGAGGCGAGGGCCGCGACGACCGGCAGGGACTTCTTGCGGGCCGCCAGGTCCGCCCCGGCCGGCTTGCCGGTGCGCCGTGGATCACCCCATATCCCGATGACGTCGTCGATCAGCTGGAAGGCGAGCCCGGCCTGCCGGCCGAAGCCGTCGAGCGCCGCCACCTCTTCCGCCGCCGCCCCCGCGTACAGCGCGCCGAGGGCGCAGGCGGAGCCGAGCAGTGCCCCGGTCTTGGCCTCGGCCATGACGAGCACCTCGTCGAGGGTGACCTCGCCCGGGGCCCGGTCCTCCATGGCCGTGTCCGCGTGCTGACCGGCGCACAGTTCCAGGACGCACCGCGCGAGCCGGGCGGCGGCGGGACCGGACGCTGGGTGCGGGTCCTCGGCGAGCAGCCCCAGGGCCAGCGCCTGGAGGGCGTCCCCGGCGAGGATCGCGTCGACGTCGCCGAACACGGTCCACGCCGTGGGCCGGTGCCGGCGTGTGGTGTCCCGGTCCATGACGTCGTCGTGCAGCAGCGTGAAGTTGTGCACCAGTTCCACGGCGGCAGCGGCCCGGACGGCGGCCGCGCGGGCCGCCGGGCCGCCGAGCGCGTCGGCGGCGGCGAGGACGAGAGCGGGCCGGATGGCCTTGCCCGCGTCGCCGGCCGCCGGCGTGCCGTCGGCGTGCTCCCACCCGAAGTGGTAGCGCGCGACCCGGCGCATGGCGCCGGGCAACGAGTCGACGGCCGCGTGCAGTTCGGGGTCGACGGACGCCCGGGCACGCTCCAGTACGGCCGCCGCCTCCGTCCCGTCGAGGGACTCGGGCCTCTCCGGCGGCACCCCCGTGGCGCGCTGCCGGCGCTCCGTCACGAACTCGGCCATGGCCTCCCCCTCGCGG
Source organism: Streptomyces sp. NPDC059224 (assembly GCF_042754285.1). Taxonomy (NCBI): domain Bacteria; kingdom Bacillati; phylum Actinomycetota; class Actinomycetes; order Kitasatosporales; family Streptomycetaceae; genus Streptomyces; species Streptomyces sp. NPDC059224. The sequence goes on along the minus strand of NZ_JBHZAN010000014.1, from coordinate 194,847 downwards.
AGTGGGCGTACGGTGGCGTCTGTGCCCCGGCTTCGCACGTACCCCGAGGGTGTACCCGCCCCGGAGGGCGGGAACACGGCCGCGAAGTGCGGAAACGTCACCTCCAGCGGCCGATCTCGACGTTCTCCAGCACGCCGAGGGCGTCGGGGACCAGGACGGCCGCCGAGTAGTAGGCCGTGACCAGGTAATTGATGATGGCCTGCTCGTTGATGCCCATGAAGCGCACCGACAGGCTCGGCTCGATCTCGTCGGGGATCCCGGACTGGCGCAGCCCGATGACGCCCTGGTCCGCCTCGCCCGTGCGCATGGCGATGATCGAGGTGGTCCGGGCCTCGGAGACCGGGATCTTGTTGCACGGGTAGAGCGGGACCCCGCGCCAGGTCGGGATGCGGTTGCCGCCGACCTCGATGGACTCGGGGACCAGTCCGCGCTTGTTGAGCTCGCGGCCGAAGGCGGCGATCGCCCGCGGGTGGGCGAGGAAGAGCTTGGTGCCGCGGCGGCGACTGAGCAGCTCGTCCATGTCGTCCGGGCTGGGCACGCCGTCGTGCGGCTGCAGCCGCTGGTCGTACTGGCAGTTGCTGAGCAGGCCGAACTCCGGGTTGTTGATCAGCTCGTGCTCCTGGCGCTCCTTCAACGCCTCGACGGTCAGCCGGAGCTGGTGCTCGGTCTGGTTCATGGGCTGGTTGTAGAGGTCGGCCACCCGGGTGTGGATGCGCAGCACGGTCTGGGCGATGCTCAGCTCGTACTCGCGCGGCCGGGCCTCGTAGTCGACGAAGGTGTTCGGGATCTCGGGCTCGCCGCTGTGGCCGGCCGCGAGGGCGACCTCCTTCTCACCGAACCTGTTGGTGCGCTGCTCGGGGATCGCGCGCAGCCGGTGCAGGTGCTCGCGCAGCGAGTCGGCGCGCTCGGCGACCTGCTCGAAGTCCTGCCGGGACAGGGTCAGCACGGTGCAGGCCGTGTCCGCACGGGCGGTGTACTCCCAGATGGCGTCCGGGTCGATCAGGCCCTGCTCGCCGAAGTGCGCGCCGTCGGCGAGGACACCGAGCACCGCGTCGTCGCCGTACGGGCCGGTGCCGATCTTCTCGACCCGGCCGTGGGCCAGCAGGTGGACCTCCTCCGCCTGGCTGCCGAACGAGGCGATGACCTCGCCCGCCGCGAAGTCGCGCTGCCGGCACCGCTGGGCCAGCTCCCCCAGAACCTCCTGGTCCTCGTAGGACCGCAGGACGGGCAGTTCGCCCAGCTCCGCGGGGATGACCTCGACCCGGTCTCCGGTCTTCAGGAACGTGATACGGCCGTCACCGACCGTGTAGGTGAGCCGCCGGTTCACTCGGTACGTGCCGCCCTGGACGTCCACCCAGGGCAGTGTCCGCAGCAGCCAGCGTGAGCTGATCTCCTGCATCTGGGGCGCGGACTTGGTCGTGGTGGCCAGGTTCCGCGCGGCCGCCGTGTCCAGGGACTGCTGCGGCTTGCCCTGATCCGTGCGGACCTCTTCGCCTACCGACATAGAGAAATGCCCTCCCATACCTGCGCGGATGCCGAACTGTCCACGCATCGGTCTCACCGGCCACCCTGTCATCACGGAGCGTGCCCGTGCCATTACCCGAAAGAGCGGGAATAGATCATCGAACATGTGGGCATGCCGGGCGAATAGTCGCTCAACCGGCCCGCGATATGCCGACTTGTCCTGATCGGCTCGCACGTGATCCGAACATCGCCTCGGGGGCTGGCCGTGGACCCGCGCGTTCTGTAGAAGGTTCGGCACCAGCCGAGCACAGAAGCTAAGGAGGCGGTCATGGCCCCACCCATGTCCGCGGAGGTCTTCCTCGACGCGTTGCGCAGCGAGGGCGTCACGGTCGTCGAGGTCGGCGACTGGAGGGAACACAACCGCAACCACAAGGGGCCCTGGGGCCCGGTCCACGGCGTGATGATCCACCACACGGTGACCCACGGCGCGGCCCGCACGGTGCGGATCTGCTACGACGGCCGCCCGGACCTCCCCGGCCCGCTCTGCCACGGTGTCATCACCAAGGACGGCACGGTCCACCTCGTCGGCCACGGTCGCGCCAACCACGCGGGACCGGGCGACGACGACGTGCTGCGCGCCGTGATCGCCGAGAAGGCCCTGCCCCGGGACAACGAGGCGAACACCGACGGCAACCGGCACTTCTACGGCTTCGAGTGCGAGAACCTGGGCGACGGCGAGGACCCCTGGCCCGCGGCCCAGCTGGAGGCGATCGAGAGGGTGGCGGCGGCAGTGTGCCGGCGGCACGGCTGGTCGGAGCGGTCGGTGATCGGCCACGCGGAGTGGCAGCCGGGGAAGGTGGACCCCCGTGGTTTCACGATGGCCTGGCTGCGCGAGCGCGTCCGGGACCGTCTGAAGTGACCCGGTGCCCGCACTCCGGGCGACAATGACCGCGTGACCAGCGCCGACATACTCAGCCCCCGGCTCCCGTCCCCTCTTGAGGAGGTGGCCGACGACCGGTTCGCCCGCCGCGGCGTCCGGCTCCTCCTCAAGCGCGACGACCTGATCCACCCGGAGCTGATCGGCAACAAGTGGCGCAAGCTGGTCCCGAACATCGAGGCGGCGGCCGGACGGCCGGTGCTCACCTTCGGCGGGGCGTACTCCAACCATCTGCGGGCGACGGCAGCGGCCGGGCGCCTGCTCGGCTTTCCGACGGTGGGCGTGGTCCGGGGCGAGGAACTGGCCGCCCGGCCGCTGAACCCCTCGCTGGCGCGGTGCGCGGCCGACGGCATGCGGCTGCACTTCGTCGACAGGTCGGTCTACCGGCGCAAGACCGAGCCGGCGGTGGTGGCCGCGCTGGCGCGGGCGGCGGGGGCCGAGGACGCGTACGTCGTGCCGGAGGGCGGCAGCAACGCGGCCGCGGTCCGCGGCTGCCGGGCCCTGGGCGAGGAGCTGCGCGACCGCGCCGACCTGGTGGCGACGGCGTGCGGAACCGGGGGCACGCTGGCCGGGCTCGCCGCCGGACTGGGCGCGGGACAGCGGGCGCTGGGGGTGCCGGTGCTGCGCGGCGGGTTCCTGGCCGGGGAGACGGAGCGGCTCCAGCGGGAGGCGTTCGGGGGGCGGCGCGGGGACTGGTCGCTCGACGAGCGGTTCCACTTCGGCGGATACGGGCGGACGACCCCCGGCCTCGACGACTTCGCACGGGACTTCGAGGACCGGCACGGGGTGACGGTGGAGCGGCTGTATGTCGCCAAACTGCTCTATGGGCTTGTCGAGCTGGCAGCGGAAGGCGCCCTGCCCAGCGGGATCCGGGTGGCGGCGGTCATCACCGCCTGACCTGCGCTTCCGTCGGAACCTCAGGTCGCCTCCCGGAACGCCGCCGCCTCCTCCAGGTCCAGTCGGCGCAGCAGGGTGCGGAGCATCTCGTCGTCGATGTAGCGGTGGTCGCGGAGCCGGACGAAGACCGCGCGTTCGGCGCTGATCATGTCGCGGGACAGCCGCCGGTAGGTCTCGTCGACCGACTCGCCGGTGACGGGGTTGGTCTGGCCGAGACGCTCCCACACGGCGTTGCGACGGCGTTCCAGGACACTGCGCAGGCGGTCGGCGAGCGGCGGCGGCAGCTCGTTGCGTTCGTCGGAGAGGAGGTCTTCGAGGCGGTTCTCGGCCGCGCGGGAGGCCTGCGCCTGGGCGTTGGCCTCGGCGAGGGTCTCGGCCTGCACGTCCCGGGGCGGGAACTTCAGCAGGCGGATCAGCGGGGCCAGGCTCAGGCCCTGCACCACCAGGGTGCCGATGACGGTCGTGAAGGTCAGGAACAGGATCAGGTTGCGCTGCGGGAAGGCGCTGCCGTCGTGCAGGGTGAGCGGGATCGAGAAGGCGATGGCCAGCGAGACGACGCCGCGCATGGCGGCCCAGGACTCGACGACGGGCGATCTCCAGTCGAGGTCCCCCTCCCGCTCGCGGATCCGGGGGAACACCAGGCGCGGCAGGACGGCGGCCGGGTACATCCACACGAACCGGGCCGCGACCACGACGAGGAAGAGGGCGGTCGCGTACCAGGCGGCGTCGATGCCCCGGTACGCGCCGAGGCCCTTCAGGACGACCGGCAGCTGCAGTCCGATCAGCGCGAAGACCGCCGACTCCAGCAGGAACGCGACCATCCGCCACACCGCGTCCTCCTGGAGGCGGGTGGCGAAGTCGACCTCCCAGGCGCGGTGGCCGAGGTAGAGGGCGACCACCACGACCGCCAGCACGCCGGAGGCGTGCAGCTGCTCGGCGACGCCGTAGGCGACGAACGGGATCAGCAGCGACAGCGTGTTCTGGAGCAGGGCCTCCTTCAGATGGGTGCGCAGCCAGTGGATCGGCACCATCAGCGCCAGCCCGACCAGCACGCCGCCGATCGCGGCCACCAGGAACTCGCCGACCCCGTGCATCCAGGAGGCGCCCTCGCCGATGGCGGCCGCGACGGCCACCCGGTAGGCGGTGATCGCGGTGGCGTCGTTGAGCAGGGACTCGCCCTGCAGGATCGTGGTGAGCCGGGACGGCAGCCCCACCCGGCGGGCGATCGCGGCGGCCGCGACGGCGTCCGTGGGTGCCAGCACCGCACCCAGCGCCAGCGCCGCCGGCAACGGCAGGCCGGGCACGATCGCGTAGGCGGCCCAGCCGACCACGAAGGTCGCGAAGAGCACGTAGCCGACCGACAGCAGCGCCACGGGCCGCATGTTGGCCCGCAGGTCGAGGTACGAGCTCTCGGTGCCCTCCTTGTACAGCAGCGGGGGCAGCACGAGCGGCAGCACGATCTCCGGGTCGAGCGTGTAGTCGGGGACTCCGGGGATGTACGAGACGGCCAGGCCGACGGCGACCAGCAGCAGGGGCGCCGGCACCGGGGTACGCCGCGCCGCGCCCGCGACCGTCGCGCTTCCCGCCACCAGCAACAGCAGTGGCAACACGTCCATGATCCTCGCCCACCCTCATTTTCCGCGCGGCCACCCGCACACCCGTCGTAATCTGGCAATCATGAAACAGTGCACGCATGCCGGCGCGCTGCCGCACCCGGAACCCCGACCGCTGGACGAGACCTGCCCGGAGTGCCTCTCCCGGGGCTGGCACCCGGTTCAGCTGCGGCTCTGTCTGACCTGTGGCCATGTCGGCTGCTGCGACTCGTCGCCGGGAAGACACGCGACGGGGCATCACGAGACGTCAGGTCACCCCGTGATGCGGACCTTCGAGCCCGGCGAGGACTGGCGCTGGTGCTTTGTCGACCACGTCCTCGTGTGACACTGCACTACGGCCGCTGAAGGCGGCCGTGGCGACGGTTCGACGGTTCGACGCCGGGGTACGTCAACCCGGCGCGTGCTCTTCCCAATTGGGCAAGCCGGACCCCTAGACACGGAGCGTATCCACAGGTTTACTGTGAGTGACGCCAGGGGGTTGGGGTCCCGGGACAGAAAAGTATGGAGCGCGGTAGCGTCACCGCTGAACCACGTAGTGCGTTACCCCGGGGGGCGACCCCTCGGCCCCGAAATGCTTGTACCACCATGGAGGTGAGGGTGTCCCAGATCGCAGGCGAGCCCGCGACCCAGGACTTCGTGGAAGTCCGGCTGCCGGCTGCGGGTGCCTACCTGTCGGTGCTGCGGACGGCCACGGCCGGTCTCGCCGCCCGCTTGGACTTCACCCTGGACGAGATCGAGGACCTGCGCATCGCGGTGGACGAGGCATGCGCGATCCTGCTCCAGCAGGCCGTTCCCGGCTCGGTGCTCAGTTGTGTCTTCCGCCTCGTCGACGACTCGCTGGAGGTCACGGTCTCCGCGCCGACCACGGACGGTCACGCCCCTTCGCGCGACACCTTCGCCTGGACCGTGCTGTCGGCCCTGGCGGGCAAGGTCTCGTCGGCCGTCGACGAGGACAAGACCGTGTCGATCAGCCTCTACAAACAGCGCGGCGCGGGACCCGGGCCGGCGTGAGGAACGAGGACGGGCCGGTGCGGGACGAAGAGCGCGGCACACGGGAGCTGTCGGCCGGGGGCGAAGAGCCCGAGGCCGACTCCCGCCGCATGGCTGACGGCATCGACGGCATCCCGGAACAGGCCAGGCCGCACCCGGAGGAACCCTCCGCGCGCGCCGGGCTGGAGGGTGCCGCGCAGAGCGCGCCCCCGGAAGGGCGGAACGGGGCCACGGCCCCGGACCGAGCCGGGGCGAAGGCTCGTGGAAGGGCGACGGGCGGGACGATGAGCGAGCACGAGCGATACGCCGAGGACAAGGCGCTGGCCGCGGAGGTCGTGCAGGCGACCCACCACGAACCTCAGGACCGCAGCGGGGCGCGCGCCATGTTCATCGAGCTGCGCAAGCTCAAGGACGGCAGCCCGGAGTACGCGGAGCTGCGCAACAGGCTGGTCCGGATGCACCTGCCGCTCGTGGAGCACCTCGCGCGCCGGTTCCGCAATCGCGGCGAGCCGCTGGACGACCTCACCCAGGTCGCCACGATCGGCCTGATCAAGTCGGTGGACCGCTTCGACCCGGAGCGGGGCGTGGAGTTCTCCACGTACGCCACCCCGACCGTGGTCGGCGAGATCAAGCGCCACTTCCGCGACAAGGGCTGGGCGGTCCGCGTCCCGCGCCGCCTGCAGGAGCTGCGTCTCGCGCTGACCACCGCCACGGCGGAGCTGTCCCAGCAGCACGGGCGCTCCCCCACGGTCCACGAGCTGGCCGAGAAGCTCGCGATCTCGGAGGAGGAGGTCCTGGAGGGCCTGGAGTCGGCCAACGCGTACTCCACGCTGTCCCTGGACGTTCCCGACACCGACGACGAGTCCCCGGCGGTCGCCGACACACTCGGCGCCGAGGACGAGGCACTGGAGGGCGTCGAGTACCGCGAGTCCCTCAAGCCGCTGCTGGAAGACCTGCCGCCCCGCGAGAAGCGGATCCTTCTCCTCCGCTTCTTCGGCAACATGACGCAGTCCCAGATCGCCCAGGAAGTCGGCATCAGCCAGATGCACGTCTCCCGGCTGCTGGCGCGGACCCTGGCCCAGCTTCGCGAGAAGCTGCTGGTCGAGGAGTAGGTCTTTCCGTCGGCGACCGGATCAGCCGCTGCGCCCCGGCCCCTTGATCCCCAGGGCCCGGGTCGTGGCAGAGTTCACCAGCAGGACCAGCGAGGCGACGGCCACCACGGCCAACGCGATCCCCGCCGGAATGGCCGCGCTGTCGGCCTGCAGCAGGCTGTAGGCCACTGGCAGCGCCATGATCTGCGTGATCACCGCGGGTCCCCGGCTCCAGCTCCTGCGCAGGAGCAGCCCCCGCGCCGCCAGCAGCGGCAGCAGCGCCAGCACGATCACGGTGATGCCCCCGGTGACGGCCTGTCCCCGGTCGTCCGGAGATCCGGTGAGCCCGAGGACCAGCATCCAGACCCCGCCGACGGCCAGCGCGAGCCCTTCCAGCCCGCTCAGCGCGGCCGCGTACGTCAGCCTTCGCGGACGGGGCCCGTCGGTCACGTCGGCCTTCTCGGCCGTAGGCGCATTGCTCACGGCAGAAGGGTAGCCCTCGCCCGAAAACGCGGGCCCGGCCCCTCGGCGCCACGTGTTCAGACTCACGCCTCTTTCTCTTACCGGATCCCTAACGCGGCCTGGGCCCGGTACTTCCCAGTAGGTACGCTGCAATCCATGCGTGCACTTCTCGTGGTCAATCCGGCGGCAACCACCACAAGCGCACGTAGGCGCGATGTCCTGATCCACGCGCTCGCGAGCGAGGTCGAACTGGAGGCCGTCACCACCGAGTACCGCGGCCACGCCCGTGACCTGGGCCGGCAGGCGGCGGAGAGCGAGGACATCGACCTGGTCGTGGCCCTCGGCGGCGACGGCACGGTCAACGAGGTGGTCAACGGCCTCCTCCACGCCGGCCCCGACCCGGACCGGCTGCCCGGACTCGCGGTGGTCCCCGGCGGCTCCACCAATGTCTTCGCGCGCGCCCTCGGCCTGCCCAACGACCCGGTCGAGGCCACCGGCGCCCTGCTCGGCGCGCTGCGCGAGAAACAGGAGCGGGTCGTCGGCCTCGGCCTGACGGCCGGCACCCCCGGCACCGCGGACGAGGCCGTCCCGGCCCGCTGGTTCACCTTCAACGCGGGGCTCGGCTTCGACGCCGGCGTGGTCGGCAGGGTCGAACAGCAGCGGGAGCTCGGCAAGAAGTCGACGCACGCACTGTATGTACGACAGGTCGTACGGCAGTTCTTCGGTGAGGAGCACCGCCGGCACGGCACGATCACCCTGGAACACCCCGGGGCCGACCCGGTCACGGATCTTGTGGTGGCGATAGTCTCGAACACCTCGCCCTGGACGTATCTCGGCAATCGTCCGATGTACACGTCGCCTAAGGCCTCGTTCGATAAAGGCATCGACGTACTCGGTCTCAGCCGCCTGTCGACAGCCGCGGTTGCCCGGTATGGCACCCAGTTGCTCACTTCGTCCCCCGAGCGCGGACCCCATGGCAAGCACGCCGTGTCCTTGCACGACCTGGACCAGTTCACCTTGCATTCGAAGGTCCCCCTCCCCCTTCAGATGGACGGCGACCACCTAGGACTGCGTACGAGCGTGACGTTCACAGGCGTACGCCGCGCACTGCGTGTGATTGTGTGAGCGGAACGGGCCAAAGTCCTTTCACTCGAACGTTTAGGCCAGGATCCACCCCATGGAAGTACGGCTGTGACCCAGTCGACACCGAGGAATCAAAAAAAACTTTCCGGAAGGGGTTGTATCCGTCGCTGAGGTTTGCGAGGCTCTACGTGGCGGTCGGGACAGCCCGCAACACTGGCGTCCACTGATCACCGGAATCCCCTTCAACTCACAGGACCCCTGCCAGGGAACCTGGCGGTCGGCCCTTCACTTGTTGAGGGATTCGTGAAAGCGTTCACATTCACAAGCAACGTGCATGTAATACCAAGGAGAGGTAGCAGCCATGGACTGGCGTCACAACGCCGTTTGCCGCGAGGAAGACCCCGAGCTCTTCTTCCCCATCGGCAACACCGGTCCTGCGCTGCTGCAGATCGAGGAAGCCAAGGCCGTCTGCCGTCGCTGTCCCGTCATGGACCAGTGTCTGCAGTGGGCGCTCGAGTCCGGTCAGGACTCCGGCGTCTGGGGTGGTCTCAGCGAGGACGAGCGTCGCGCGATGAAGCGCCGTGCCGCCCGCAACCGGGCCCGTCAGGCCACCGCCTGACAGTCCCACCCCTGGTGACGGCCTGAGCTTGGCGGCGCGTACAGCGAGTACGCATCTCCCGCCCCCGAGCCGCAGCGCGCAGTACCCCGATGCGCTTAAGAGCAGCAACGAGTAATCGGCCCCGGACCCACCAGGTCCGGGGCTCTTTGCTGTGCCCAGGCGGCCGTTGCCGTGGCCCCGGTGCCCGACGTTCCCCCGGCCGGGCTACTTCTGCGGCTGCACCGGAACGTCGAGGATCACCCTGGTCCCCCGCTCCGGCGCCGGCACCATGTCGAACGTGCCGCCCAACTCGCCCTCCACCAGCGTCCGTACGATCTGCAGACCGAGGTTGCCGGAGCGGTGCGGGTCGAACCCCTCGGGCAGGCCGACGCCGTCGTCCTGGACGGTGACCAGGAGTCGCGCCTCCTTGGTGGTGCCGCCCCGCACCGCCGTGACCTCGACGGTGCCCGTCTCGCCCTCGCGGAAGCCGTGTTCGAGGGCGTTCTGCAGGATCTCGGTGAGGACCATCGACAGCGGGGTCGCCACCTCGGCGTCGAGTATGCCGAAGCGTCCGGTGCGCCGGCCCGCGACCTTGCCCGGCGAGATCTCCGCGACCATCGCCAGCACCCGGTCGGCGATCTCGTCGAACTCCACACGCTCGTCCAGGTTCTGGGACAGCGTCTCATGCACGATCGCGATCGAGCCGACCCGTCGGACGGCCTCCTCCAGGGCCTCCCGGCCGCGCTCGGACTCGATCCGGCGGGCCTGCAGGCGCAACAGCGCGGCCACCGTCTGGAGGTTGTTCTTCACCCGGTGGTGGATCTCCCGGATGGTCGCATCCTTGGTGATCAACTCGCGTTCACGGCGCCGCAGTTCGGTGACGTCCCGGAGCAGTACCAGGGAACCGATACGGGTGCCCTTGGGCTTGAGCGGGATCGCCCGGAACTGGATCGCGCCGTCGCTGGACTCGATCTCGAACTCGCGCGGCGCCCAGCCGCTGGCGACCTTGGCGAGCGCCTCGTCCACCGGCCCGCGGGTCGGGGCGAGTTCCGCGGTGGTCTGGCCGAGGTGGTGACCGAGCAGGTCGGAGGCGAGGCCGAGGCGATGGTAGGCCGAGAGGGCGTTCGGGGAGGCGTACTGGACGATGCCGTCCGCGTCCAGCCGGATCAGGCCGTCGCCGACACGCGGCGAGGCGTCCATGTCGACCTGCTGGTTCGGGAAGGGAAACGATCCGGCAGCGATCATCTGCGCGAGGTCGGAGGCGCTCTGGAGGTAGGTCAGCTCCAGCCGGCTCGGGGTGCGCACGGTCAGCAGGTTGGTGTTGCGGGCGATGACCCCGAGGACCCGGCCCTCACGCCGTACCGGGATGGACTCGACCCGTACGGGGACCTCTTCCCGCCACTCCGGGTCACCCTCCCGGACGATCCGGCCCTCGTCCAGCGCGATGTCCAGCATGGGGCGCCGGCCCCGGGGCACCAGATGACCGATCATGTCGTCCTGGTAGGAGGTCGGGCCGGTGTTGGGGCGCATCTGCGCCACCGAGACATAGCGGGTGCCGTCCGCGGTGGGAACCCACAGGACCAGGTCGGCGAAGGAGAGGTCGGAGAGCAGCTGCCACTCCGAGACCAGCAGATGGAGCCACTCGAGGTCGGAGTCGTCGAGGGCGGTGTGCTGGCGGACCAGTTCGTTCATGGAGGGCACGTCTGCGAGCGTACCCGCGGGTCTGTTGATGGCCTAAAAACGGCCGAGAACACCCGCGGGCCGCGGCGCCTGGGAGGGACCCTCAACCCTCCCGGCACCGCAGCCCGGAGCAGCAACGGCCACGGGGTGTGCGGTCCCGACAGGCCGAAGGTGAGGACCCGGGGCAGTCAGGGCAGAGAGCTCCGGTTCCTCGGTCCGTCCTCCTGTGCGGGGAGGACGGAAGAGTGCGACTGTGTCGTACGGTGCCGCCGTACTCCTTCAGTCCTGGTACGCAATTGTGGACTAGACCACGGTGTGTGTCCATGCGTTGGAGACTGTTCACAGTCGATGCGATCGCAGCGTAGCCCGCCGGAGGCGGCCGTGGGGCCCGATGAGGCGCGGCATTTTCCGACACCCCGGCGGACGGGCTGGATTTTTCCTTGATTCACCCGTTCTGACGTATTCACGTAACCTCACACTTGTCCCCTTTTCGCTGCACCGCTCCCGGGGTGACGGGGGCTGGTTCTGTTAGATTGGTCCCATCGGATTGGTCTAAACCACATAGACAGAACGGCAGGCCCAGCGTGGAAGTTGTCATCGTTCCGGACGCCGCCGCGGGTGGCGAGCTGATCGCCGAGGCCATGGCCCAGCTGCTCGGCCGCAAGCCGGACGCGCTGCTCGGGGTGGCCACGGGCTCGACCCCGCTGCCCATCTACCAGGCGCTCACGGCCAAGGTGCGGTCCGGGGCCGTGGACACCTCGCGGGCGCGGATAGCCCAGCTCGACGAGTACGTGGGACTGCCGGCCGAGCATCCGGAGTCGTACCGGTCGGTGCTGCGGCGCGAGGTGCTGGAGCCGCTCGGGATCGGGATGGACGCGTTCCTCGGCCCCGACGGCACGGCCGAGGACGTACAGGCCGCCTGCGAGGCGTACGACGGGGCGCTGGCGCGGGCGGGCGGCGTGGATCTGCAGTTGCTCGGGATCGGCACGGACGGACACATCGGTTTCAACGAGCCGTGTTCGTCCCTCGCCTCCCGGACGCGGATCAAGACGCTCACCGAGCAGACCCGGGTCGACAACGCGCGGTTCTTCGACGGCGACATCGCGCAGGTGCCGCACCATGTGATCACCCAGGGGATCGGGACGATCCTGGAGGCGCGGCATCTGGTGCTGCTCGCGACGGGCGAGGGGAAGGCCGACGCGGTCGCGGCGACCGTGGAAGGGCCGGTCGCCGCGGTGTGTCCCGCGTCGGCGCTGCAGTTGCATCCGCATGCGACGGTCGTGGTGGACGAGGCTGCCGCGTCCAAGCTGAAGCTTGCGGAGTACTTCCGGTACACGTTCGCCAACAAGCCCGCTTGGCAGGGCATTTGAGAGCGGTCGCGTCTGCCGCGTTCGGTCGGGTGCGCCGTGCGCGGCGCGGGGCCGGTCGCCCAGTCCCTCCCCCGGCCTCCGGCCGGGGGACCCCCGGCGCCCCCCTGAAGGGGCGCTCCGCTCACCGGGGTGCGATGACCTCCGCCGCCGCCGTGCCGCAGACCCTCGCCGCGCCGTGGGTCGCGATGTGCAGGGCACCCCTGGGCGGCGCCTGGGGGACGCCCATCTCCACCACGATCGTGTCGGGGCGGGACTTGAGGAGTACGTCCAGGGCCGTGGTCATCCAGGGGTGGCGGTGCTCGTCCCGGAGCACGGCCACGATCCTGCGGTCGCCGGCCGCCGACAGGGCGTCCTCGCCCGCGTGGTCGCCCGTGAAGCCGGCCGTCTCCGTTTCGGGCAGGCGGCGGGACAGTTCCGCCGCCACCCCCCAGGGGGTCTCCGTGCCCACCGCGATGTTGGACACCGGGGTGAACACGGCCACGAAGGGGGCCGTGGTCAGGGGCGGGTAGGGATCGACGCGCGTCACGTCCAGTGCGCGGCGGGCGGCGACGAGGCCGATGTCCGCGGCCGCGGAGTCCGGCTGCGCCCGCTCCGTCGTGGCCGTCCAGCGGGCCAGTGACCGTACCCGGTCCGCCGCCTCCGCCAGGCGTTCCTCGGGAAGTTCGCCGGAGTGGACCGCCGCGACCAGGGCGTCGCGCAGACGCCGTACCGTCTCCTCGTCCGCGAGACCGCCGCCCACGCAGATCGCGTCCGCTCCGGCGGCGATGGCCAGGACGCTGCCGTGTTCGATGCCGTACGTCGCGGAGATGGCCTGCATCTCCATCCCGTCGGTGACGATCAGGCCCTCGTAGCCGAGTTCGCCGCGCAGCAGGTCGGTGAGGATCGTGCGGGACAGCGTGGCCGGCCGGGCCGGATCCAGTGCCGGGACCAGGATGTGCGCGCTCATCACGGCACGGGTGCCGGCGGCGATGGCGGCGCGGAAGGGGGCCAGCTCGCGGGCGTGCAGGACGTCGCCGGCGGCGTCGATGCGGGGCAGGGCGAGGTGCGAGTCGACGGCCGTGTCGCCGTGGCCCGGGAAGTGCTTGGTGCAGGCCGCGACCCCGGCCGACTGGAGACCGGTGACATAGGCCGCCGCGTGGCGGGCCACCAGGTCCGGGTCGGCGCCGAAGGAACGGACGCCGATGACCGGGTTGGCCGGGTTGGAGTTGACGTCGGCGGACGGGGCCCAGTTGAAGTTCACCCCGCAGGCAGCGAGGCGGCGGCCCAGTTCGAGGGCGACCTCCCGGGTCAGTTCCACCTCGTCGACCGCGCCGAGGGCGTGGTTGCCGGGGAAGGAGGAGCCGGTGTGCACCTCGAGGCGGGTGACGTCACCGCCCTCCTCGTCGACCGCCACCAGGACGTCGTCCCGTTCGGCGCGCAACTGGGCGGTGAGAGCGGCGAGTTGTTCGGGCGAGGCGATGTTGCGGCCGAACAGGCCCACGGCGGCCAGGCCTTCGCCGAGCCGGCGCAGCAGCCAGTCGGGGGCGGTGGTGCCGGTGAAGCCGGGCTGGAGGACCGTCAGCGCGTCGCGCGTGAGTGTGTCCGTACCGCTGGCGAGTGTCGTCATCGGGTGGCGTTATCCCTTCACGGCGCCCGCGGTCAGGCCCGCGGCCATCTTGCGCTGGACGAGGAGGAACAGGACGACGATCGGCACGGCCATCATGGTGGAGCCGGCCATCATCGGGGCGTATTCGGTGCCGTGCTTGGTGGTGAAGTTGGCGAGCCAGACGGTCGCGGTCTGGTGCTCCTGGCTGAGCAGCATCAGGGCGTAGATGTACTCGTTCCAGGCCTGGATGAAGGCGTAGACCGAGGTGGCGACCAGGCCCGGGGCCAGCAGCGGGAAGACCACCCGGACGAAGGCGCCGGTGCGCGAGCACCCGTCGACCATCGCGGCCTCCTCCAGCTCCTTCGGGATGTTGACGATGAAGCCACGCATGGTCCACACCGTGAACGGGAGGATGAAGGTCAGGTAGGTGATGATCAGACCGCTGAGCTTGTCGTACTGGTCCAGGTCGTTGAGGAGCAGGAAGACCGGGATGATCATGGCGACCAGCGGGACCATCTGGACCGCGAGGATGCCGACGATCACGACCTTGCGTCCGCGGAAGGCGAACCGTGAGATGGCCAGGGCGGCCAGCAGACCGACGACCATGCCGATCGCCACCACGGACAGGGAGACGATCAGGCTGCGGCCCACCGGGCCCCAGAAGTCGGCGATGTCCAGCGCGCGGCGGAAGTTGGACAGGGTCAGGCCCGTGGGCAGCAGGCTCGGGTCCGGGTCGATGGCGTCCTTCGCCGGCTTGAACGCCGTGTTCAGCATCCAGTAGACGGGGAACCCGACGACGACGAAGACCAGGAGGCCGAGGAGGTTCCAGGCCGCACGGGGCCCCCTGCGGACGGCTGTGGTGCTCATTCGACCTCTCCGATCTTCAGCATCTGGCGCATGTACACGGCGACGACACCGAGCAGCAGAACCACGGTGAGCAGGGCGATCGCGGAGCCCTGTCCGTAGTTGTTGACCACGAAGGCGCGGTCGTAGGAGTAGGTGGTCAGCAGCTGGAACTCGGGCTCGGGATGCCCGCCGCGCATGACGAAGACCTGCGGGAAGACGCCCATGTCCCAGATGACCGAGAGGGTCGTGAGCATCACGATGATCGGCTTGAGGACGGGGAGCGTGACGTAACGGAGGACGCCCCAGGCGCCCGCGCCGTCCAGGCGCGCGGCCTCCACCAGTTCCGCCGGGACCTGGGTCAGGCCGGCACTCAGCGTGATGACCACGAAGGGCACCGCTCCCCAGACCACCAGGAGCATGATCACCGCGAGCCCCTCGGGGCCGCTGGCGAACCAGTTGTGGCCGATCAGCTCCACCCCGGGAATCTTGCTGAGCAGGGCGTTGAGGATGCCGTAGTCGGAGTCGAAGAGCCACTTGAAGAGCGTGGTGGCGACGATGACCGGCATGCCCCAGCTGGCCACCAGCGCGATGTTGACCAGGGTCTTCACCCAGCCGGAGACCCTCTGCAGCAGCAGCGCGATGAGCATGCCGACGACCATGGTGAAGACCACGCAGCCGACCGCGAAGACGATCGTGCGCAGCACCACCTGCCAGAACTCGGTGTCGTCGAGCACGTCGGAGAAGTTCCCGAACCCGACCCACTCGGCCGACTTGAACCCCCACAGCTGGGACTGCCCGAACTCCTGGAAGGAGAGGGCTACCAGCCGGTAGAAGGGGTAACCGAGCACGAGCCCGAGAATCCCCAGACAGGGCGCGAGCAGCAGCCAGGGGACGGCGGGACCGCCCGAGCGCCGGTTCCCGCGTGGTCGGTGCGGGAAGTCCGGTGGAGGTGCCGGCACCTTGGCGGGTGTGGTCGTGTCAACGGCACTCATCGCGTGCTCCTCAGCAGTTCAAGAAACGTCAGGTGACGCGCCCCCGAAGGGTCGCGAGGAACTGCGCGACCAGCCCCCACGCACCCGCAGCGGCCGCGCGGCCCAACGCGGCACTCTCTTCGTGGAACTCACCCGCCGGGCCTGACCCCCCGTCGACCAGGCCCGGCCGGATGGCGACTACTTGGTGTTGATGACCTTGTCGATCGCGGCGTCCGCGGTCTTGGCGGCCGCCTCCACCGTCTGCTTGCCGGTGCCGATGTTCTGCAGCATGGTCTGCAGGACCTGCGCCTTCTCGACCTGCCCCCAGCCCGGCGCCATCGGGACGAACCAGTTGGACTCGGCCGCGGTGGCCGGCACCGCGGTCGCCGGGTCGTTCTTCAGCGTCGCGAGGTCGGTCTTGTTGTTGGGCAGGTTGCCCTTGGCCATCAGGCCCTTCTGGCCGGAGGGACCGGTGAACGCGTTGATCCACTCGGCGGCGACGCCCTGCGCCTTGGACTTCACCGGGATGGCGAGGTCGGAGCCGCCCAGGAAGACCGGCATGTTCTTGCCGGACGGGCCGGGCATCACGAAGTTGACCAGGTTGTCCTTCAGCTTGCCGCCGGTCTTGTCGTTCTTCGGGTCGGCCGCGGTGGCACCCTCCCACGCGGCACCGAAGATCATGGACGACTTGCCCTGGCCGTAGACGATGTACCGGTCGGACTCGTCCTTGGTCTTGTCACCGTGCATGTACTTGTCGATGACGTTCTTGAACTCGTTGAGGCCCTTGACGGACTCGGGTGAGGAGAGGTTGCCCTTCCACTGGCCGCCGGACTCCGCGGCGATGGAGCCGCCGGCGTCGTAGACGAAGGACATGGCCGCGTACCAGTCACGGGTGGGCTGGTACCAGGCGCTGAACTTGTCGCCTTCCTTCTTCTGGATCTTGTCCAGGTCGGCGGTCAGCTCGGTGTAGGTCTTCGGCGTGGTCTTGACGCCGGCCGAGGCGGCGACGTCCTTGCGCCAGTTGGCCACGCGGCCACCGGCGTAGTACGGCACGCCGTAGGTCTTGCCGTCGTAGGTCACGGAGGCCTTGAGGCCGTCGAGCCACTGGTCGGAGTTGGTGAACTGGGAGGCCTCGACCGGAGCGAAGGCGCCCTTGACCATGTAGCCGAGCATCTCGGTGTTGCCCATCTCGACCACGTCGGGGGCCTTGTCCGTGGCGAGGACGGCGTCCAGCTTGGTGTTCTTGTCCGGCCAGCCGTAGTACTCGTGCTTGATCTTGATGCCGGGGTGCTTCTTCTGCACGGCCGCGTCGGCGGCCTTCACCAGGTCGGGCCAGTTGTTCTGGGCGTCCACGGTGAGCCAGACGGTCAGCTCCTTGGCGTCCGCCCCCTGCGCCTTGTCGTCGTCCTTCTTGTCACTGCCACACGCCGCGATGGAGACGACCATGCCCGCGATACCAATCGCGGCTATCAGCTTGCGCTTCACGCCACCCTCCTCAGGGATGCCACAAACCCCCCTGCCTCCCCGCGCGAGCGTTGGGCCGGGACCTGGACCAATGGTGTAGACCAGTGCGGGAAGCTTGGCCCAGACCAGCAGGCCTGTCAAGGGTGGTCGAATGGGCTCCGACCAGCCGTTATGCGACCTACATATGCAGGAACCTTTAAGTAAGAAGCCCTCGAAAACCCGGCGCGCGGACGAGACAATTCCGGTAGACCACTCAAGTGGTGGACTAGACCAAAAGAGCCCGCGGCGGTATACAGAGGGGATCACGCAGCGTGCAGGGGAAATCCCGGTACGCTGCCGTGCCACGAAGTGGCCGGATCAGGAGCCGGGAAGGCGGAGCATGAGCACCGACGTCAGCAGTGCGGAGAACGAGAGCGGGACAGCCGTCCGTACCGCGCGCGTGCCCAAGTACTACCGTCTGAAGAAACATCTCCTCGAGATGACGGAGACACAGGCGCCCGGCACCCCGGTCCCGCCCGAGCGCACGCTGGCAGCCGAGTTCGATACCTCCCGCACCACCGTCCGACAGGCCCTCCAGGAACTGGTGGTCGAGGGCCGCCTGGAACGCATCCAGGGCAAGGGCACCTTCGTGGCCAAGCCGAAGGTCTCCCAGGCGCTGCAGCTCACCTCCTACACGGAGGACATGCGCGCCCAGGGCCTGGAGCCGACCTCACAGCTGCTGGACATCGGCTACATCACCGCCGACGACCGGCTCGCCGGCCTGCTCGACATAACGGCCGGCGGGCGCGTGCTGCGCATCGAGCGGCTGCGCATGGCCAACGGCGAGCCCATGGCCATAGAGACCACCCACCTGAGCGCCAAGCGCTTCCCGGCCCTGCGCAGGTCCCTCGTCAAGTACACGTCCCTCTACACCGCCCTCGCCGAGGTGTACGACGTCCATCTCGCCGAGGCCGAGGAGACCATCGAGACCTCGCTGGCCACCCCGCGCGAGGCCGGCCTGCTCGGCACCGACGTGGGCCTGCCGATGCTGATGCTCTCCCGGCACTCCCTGGACCGCGACGGCCAGCCGGTGGAGTGGGTGCGCTCGGTGTACCGCGGCGACCGGTACAAGTTCGTGGCCCGCCTCAAGCGTCCGCAGGACTGACACCGGGCGCCCTTCACGGAATCGACATACCGATAGCCGGACAGCTACTTCCGCTGCGGTGACGCCGTGACCTAGATTGCCTGCGCATTACACAGGCGAACGATGAGGGGACGGAGCCGCGGTATGCCGGATGTACCTGAAGTGAGACAGCCGGTGGTGACACCGATACGCGTGGTCATCACCGTCTGCCTCGTCGCGCCCTTCGTGGCGATGCTGTGGGTGGGCTCCTACGCCAAGACGGACCCGACGTTCATCGGGATCCCGTTCTTCTACTGGTACCAGATGCTGTGGGTACTGATCTCGACCGCGCTCACGATGACCGCGTACCAGCTGTGGCAGCGTGACCGGCGCGCCCGCAAGTCCGGCCACACGAGCGGGGGTGCACAGCAGTGAAGGACGGTGTGAACGGCGTCGCGCTCGGCGTCTTCATCTTCTTCTTCCTGGCCGTCACGGTCATGGGCTTCCTGGCCGCGCGCTGGCGCAAGGCCGACAACGAGCACTCCCTGGACGAATGGGGCCTGGGCGGCCGCTCGTTCGGCACCTGGGTCACCTGGTTCCTGCTCGGCGGCGACCTCTACACGGCGTACACCTTCGTCGCCGTACCGGCGGCGATCTACGCGGCGGGCGCGGCCGGCTTCTTCGCGGTGCCGTACACGATCCTCGTCTACCCGCTGATCTTCACGTTCCTGCCCCGCCTGTGGTCGGTCTCCCACAAGCACGGCTACGTGACGACCTCCGACTTCGTCCGCGGACGCTTCGGCTCCAAGGGGCTCTCGCTCGCCGTCGCCCTGACCGGCATCCTGGCGACGATGCCCTACATCGCGCTCCAGCTCGTCGGCATCCAGGCCGTCCTCGACGTCATGGGCATCGGCGGCGGCAACGGCACCAACTGGTTCGTGAAGGACCTGCCGCTGCTCATCGCCTTCGGCGTCCTGGCGGCGTACACCTACTCCTCCGGCCTGCGGGCGCCCGCCCTCATCGCGTTCGTGAAGGACGGGCTGATCTACCTCGTCATCGCGGTCGCGATCATCTACATCCCGATCAAGCTGGGCGGCTTCGACGACATCTTCGCCAAGGCCGGCCACGCGTTCACCCAGGTCAACCCGGCCACCGGCAAACCACGCGGGGCGCTGGCGCCACCCGAGGCCGGCCAGTGGACCTACGCCACCCTGGCGCTGGGCTCCGCGCTCGCGCTGTTCATGTACCCGCACTCGATCACCGCGACGCTCTCCTCCAAGAGCCGTGACGTGATCCGCCGCAACACCACGATCCTGCCGCTGTACTCCCTGATGCTGGGCCTGCTCGCGCTGCTCGGCTTCATGGCCATCGCGGCCGGCGTCAAGGTCACCAACGGCCAGCTGGCGATCCCGCAGCTGTTCGAGAACATGTTCCCGGACTGGTTCGCGGGCGTGGCCTTCGCGGCGATCGGCATCGGCGCCCTGGTCCCGGCCGCCATCATGTCCATCGCGGCCGCCAACCTCTTCACCCGCAACATCTACCGGGACTTCATCAAGCCGGACGCCACCCCGAAGCAGGAGGCCCAGGTCTCCAAGCTCGTGTCGCTGCTGGTGAAGGTCGGCGCGCTGGTCTTCGTCCTCACCATGGACAAGACGGTCGCCATCAACTTCCAGCTCCTCGGCGGCATCTGGATCCTGCAGACCTTCCCGGCCCTGGTCGGCGGCCTGTTCACCCGCTGGTTCCACCGCTGGGCCCTGCTGGCGGGCTGGGCGGTGGGCATGGTCTACGGCACGGCCGCGGCGTACGGCGTGGCCTCCCCCACCCAGAAGCACTTCGGCGGCTCGGCCAAGGAGATCCCCGGCATCGGGGAGATCGGCTACATCGGCCTCACGGCGTTCGTGATGAACGTGGTGGTGACCGTGGTCCTGACGTTCGTCCTGAAGGCCCTGAAGGCCCCCGAGGGCATCGACGAGACGAAGACGGAGGACTACACGGCCGACGCCGGCGACCCGGGCGTGGAAACGGAACTCCCCCCGGCCGTCGCGGAAGGCGCCCGCTGAAGCACCCCGTCAGGGGCGCGAGGAACCGCGCGGGCAACCCCTGACGACCCGCAGCGGGCCGCCGAAAAGAAATCACGACGGCGGCCCGCTGTCGTACACACTCACCCGCATGACGATCCGGATCAGGAAAGCGAACCCCGCGGAATACGGCACCCTCGGCGAACTGACGGCCCAGGCCTACCTCCAGGACGGCCTCCTCGACTTCGGTGAGAGCGACTCCTACCTCACCGAACTGAGGAACGTGGCGAAACGGGCCGCCGCGGCCACCGTTCTCGTCGCCGTGAGCGACGACGTCCTCCTGGGTGGCGTGACTTTCGTCCCCGGCCCCGGCCCGATGTCCGACATCGCCGCCGAGGGCGAGGCCGAGATCCGCATGCTCGCCGTCGACAGCGCCGCCCGCGGCCGGGGTGCCGGCGCGGCGCTCGTCCGCGCCTGCGTCGACCGCGCACGCGCCCTCGAAGGCTGCGAGAAGGTCGTCCTGTCGACGCAGCGCACCATGGAATCCGCCCACCGGATCTACGAACGTCTCGGCTTCGTCCGCACACCCGAGCGGGACTGGAACCCCTTGCCACAGCTGGACGACATCACTCTCCTCACCTATGAGTTGACGCTGCGAGACGGTTCGCGACACAACATGTGGGGGTGACGCGACAGCACGGCACTAGATGTATGCTCATGCTCGCTGTCGCCGCAGGGGAATCCGGTGCGAATCCGGAACTGTCCCGCAACGGTGTACTTGCGCACATCTGTGCGCGAGCGTCAGTCCGAGGACCTGCCGACAGCAACGCCCGGCCGTCCGGCCCGGGTGTTCTGACGTCCGGGTCTCGTGGAGTGGACCGGGGACGCGACACGCGTGCGTGCGCCCGTGTGCTGCCTCCTGCCCTCCGCCAGGCCCTGAGCCGAGCGAGGGAGAGCCCCACGTGACCATCGCGCCAGCCGAACCGGCTTCAGCGACCATCTCTGTGGACGAGGACGGTCCCGGCACCGCGTTGCTGCGGACCCTGACCGGGTTGACCGCCGATCTCCCCGACGCCGACCCCGGCCGGGTCGCCGCCGCCGCGCTGCGCGGCCGGTCCTCGCGGGCCGACGAGGCCGAGCTGCGCGAGCTGGCCACCGAGGCGGCCGCCGGTCTCATCTCCGAGGACCCCGCCTACTCCCGGCTCGCCGCCCGGCTGCTGACGATCTCGATCCGTGCCGAGGCCGCCTCGCAGGGCGTGACGTCCTTCACCGAGTCCGTCGCCGTCGGCCACCGCGAGGGCCTCATCGCGGACCGCACCGCGGAGTTCGCGCGCCTGCACGCGGCCCGCCTGGACGCACTGGTCGACCCGGCCGCCGACGACCGCTTCGGCTACTTCGGCCTGCGCACCCTGTACAGCCGTTACCTGCTCCGGCACCCGATCACCCGCAAGGTCGTCGAGACCCCCCAGTACTTCCTGCTCCGGGTGGCGGCCGGTCTCGCCGAGGACGACACGGTCCGTGCCCTCGACGAAGTCACCGCGCTCTACGGGCTCATGAGCCGCCTCGACTACCTCCCCTCCTCGCCCACCCTCTTCAACTCCGGCACCCGGCACCCCCAGATGTCGTCCTGCTACCTCCTCGACTCCCCGAAGGACGAGCTGGACTCCATCTACGACCGCTACCACCAGGTGGCCCGGCTCTCGAAGCACGCCGGCGGCATCGGCCTGTCGTACAGCCGGATCCGCTCCCGCGGTTCGCTGATCCGCGGCACCAACGGGCACTCCAACGGCATCGTGCCGTTCCTCAAGACGCTCGACGCCTCGGTCGCCGCGGTGAACCAGGGCGGCCGGCGCAAGGGGGCGGCCGCGGTCTACCTGGAGACCTGGCACTCCGACATCGAGGAGTTCCTGGAGCTGCGCGACAACACCGGTGAGGACGCCCGGCGTACGCACAACCTGAACCTCGCGCACTGGATCCCGGACGAGTTCATGCGCCGGGTCAACGCCGACGGGCAGTGGTCCCTGTTCTCCCCCGCCGACGTGCCGGACCTGGTGGACCTGTGGGGCGACGAGTTCGACGCGGCGTACCGCGCGGCGGAGGAGAAGGGTCTGGCCCGCAAGACCGTCCCGGCCCGTGATCTGTACGGCCGGATGATGCGCGCTCTCGCGCAGACCGGCAACGGCTGGATGACCTTCAAGGACGCGGCCAACCGGACCGCGAACCAGACGGCCACCCCCGGCCATGTCGTTCACTCCTCCAACCTCTGCACGGAGATCCTGGAGGTCACGGACGACGGCGAGACGGCGGTGTGCAACCTGGGCTCCGTGAACCTCGGCGCCTTCGTGGACACGGCGACCGGTGACATCGACTGGGAGCGGCTGGACGAGACCGTCCGCACCGCCGTCACCTTCCTCGACCGGGTCGTCGACATCAACTTCTACCCGACCGAGCAGGCGGGCCGATCCAACGCCAGGTGGCGTCCCGTGGGCCTCGGCGCGATGGGGCTCCAGGACGTCTTCTTCCAGCTGCGGCTGCCCTTCGACTCCGCCGAGGCCAAGGCGCTCTCCACCCGGATCGCCGAGCGGATCATGCTCGTCGCCTACGAGGCCTCCGCCGACCTAGCCGAGCGCGGCGGCCCGCTGCCGGCCTGGGAGAAGACCCGTACCGCACAGGGCGTGCTGCACCCCGACCACTACGGCGTCGAGTTCACCTGGCCGGAGCGCTGGGCGGCGCTGCGCGCGCGGATCGCCACGACCGGCCTGCGCAACAGCCTGCTGCTCGCCATCGCCCCCACGGCCACCATCGCGTCCATCGCGGGCGTGTACGAGTGCATCGAGCCGCAGGTCTCCAACCTGTTCAAGCGCGAGACGCTGTCCGGTGAGTTCCTCCAGGTCAACTCCTACCTGGTGCGGGAACTCAAGGACCTCGGCGTCTGGGACGCCCGCACCCGTGAGGCGCTGCGCGAGGCCAACGGCTCGGTGCAGGACTTCGCGTGGATCCCTGCGGACGTCCGGGCGCTGTACCGCACGGCGTGGGAGATCCCGCAGCGCGGTCTGATCGACATGGCCGCGGCCCGGACCCCGTACCTGGACCAGGCCCAGTCCCTGAACCTGTTCCTGGAGACGCCGACCATCGGCAAGCTCTCCTCGATGTACGCGTACGCCTGGAAGTCGGGCCTGAAGACGACGTACTACCTGCGCTCGCGCCCGGCGACCCGGATCGCCCGCGCCGCGCAGGCCCAGCCCACCGTTCCCGCCCAGCAGACGGCTCCCGAAGACGCGGTCGCCTGCTCCCTGGAAAACCCCGAGTCCTGCGAGGCCTGCCAGTAATGACCACCCCGAACAAGAACCTGCTCGACCCGGGCTTCGAGCTGACTCTGCGCCCCATGCGCTACCCGGACTTCTACGAGCGCTACCGGGACGCCATCAAGAACACCTGGACCGTCGAGGAGGTCGACCTCCACTCGGACGTCGCCGACCTCGCCAGGCTCAGCCCCTCCGAGCAGCACCTGATCGGCCGGCTCGTCGCCTTCTTCGCGACCGGTGACTCGATCGTGGCGAACAACCTGGTGCTGACGCTGTACAAGCACATCAACTCCCCCGAGGCGCGCCTGTACCTGAGCCGCCAGCTGTTCGAGGAGGCCGTGCACGTCCAGTTCTATCTGACGCTCCTGGACACCTACCTCCCCGACCCGGAGGACCGCAACGCCGCGTTCGCCGCGGTGGAGAACATCCCCTCCATCCGCGAGAAGGCCGAGTTCTGCTTCAAGTGGATGGACTCGGTGGAGAACCTGGACCGCCTGGAGTCCAAGGCCGACCGGCGCCTGTTCCTGCTCAACCTCATCTGCTTCGCCGCGTGCATCGAGGGCCTGTTCTTCTACGGCGCCTTCGCGTACGTCTACTGGTTCCGCAGCCGGGGTCTGCTGCACGGTCTCGCCACGGGCACCAACTGGGTGTTCCGTGACGAGACGATGCACATGAGCTTCGCGTTCGACGTGGTCGACACCGTCCGCAAGGAGGAGCCGGAGCTCTTCGACGACGAACTCCGGCAGCAGGTCACCGACATGCTGCGGGAGGCCGTCGAGGCGGAGCTCCAGTTCGCCCGTGACCTGTGCGGTGACGGCCTGCCCGGCATGAACACCGACTCGATGCGCGCGTACCTGGAGTGCGTCGCCGACCAGCGGCTCGGCCGCCTCGGCTTCGCTCCGGTGTACGGCTCGCAGAACCCGTTCTCCTTCATGGAGCTGCAGGGCGTTCAGGAGTTGACGAACTTCTTCGAGCGGCGCCCGTCCGCGTACCAGGTCGCGGTGGAGGGCACCGTGGACCTTGACGAGGACTTCTGAGCCTTCTGAGCCTTCGGCTCCCCATGGGCCTCATGGGCCTCCCTGATCTGCCGGTCGATACGCCTGTCGCGCAGGACGCCGAGCACGGACGGGAGGGCCATGAGGACCAGGATGCCGAGGACCAGGACCATTCCGACGAGACCTTCGATCTGGTTTCCGTTCATGGACATCACTGTCGCGCCGAATGGTCCTTACCGTGAGTGGCAGCACTGCCACACACCCTCGAATTGCTGCCAGCGACAAGGCACACTGGCAGCATGCTGACGAACGTGGCCGCGGTGCTTCTGGACGGTGTGCACCCCTTCGAGCTGGGGGTGGTCTGCGAGGTCTTCGGCCTCGACCGCTCCGACGAGGGGCTGCCGGTGTACGACTTCGCGGTCGTCTCGGCGGAGGGGCCGTCGCTCGGCACCCATGTGCCAGGCCTGACCGTCACCACTCCGTACGGCCTGGACCGGCTGGACGAGGCCGATCTGATCGCGGTGCCGGCCTCCGACGCCAACGTCGAGCGCGACTACCCGCCCGAGCTGCTCGACGCGCTGCGCCGGGCGGTGGACCGGGGCGCCCGGGTGCTGAGCGTCTGTTCCGGCGTCTTCGTCCTGGGCGCCGCCGGGCTGCTGGACGGGCGCCGGTGCGCGGTGCACTGGCGGCACGCGCAGCTGCTCGCCCGCCGTTTCCCGCGCACCCGGGTCGAACCCGACGTGCTGTACGTCGACGAGGACCCGGTGATCACCTCGGCGGGCACCGCGGCCGGCATCGACGCGTGTCTGCACATCGTCCGCAAGGAACAGGGCCCCGAGGTCGCCAAGAAGATCGCCCGGCGGATGGTGGTGCCCCCGCACCGGGACGGCGGCCAGGCCCAGTACATCGAGCGGCCGCTGCCAAAGGGCCGCTGCGACACGGTCGGCGAGGTGCTGGCCTGGATGGCGGAGCATCTCGACGAGGAGGTCACCGTCGAGCAGCTCGCCGCCCGCGCCCTGATGGCCCCGCGCACCTTCGCCCGCCGCTTCCAGCAGGAGACCGGCACCACGCCGTACCGCTGGATCCTTCGGCAACGGGTACTGCTGGCCCAGGAGTTGCTGGAGGGGACCGACGAGACGATGGACGCCGTAGCGGGCCGCACCGGCTTCGGCACGGCGGCCGCGCTGCGGCACCAGTTCGTGAAGGAGCTCGGCACCACGCCGAACGCCTACCGGCGCGCGTTCCGGGGCCCGCAGGCCGCCTGAGCGCGCGCCGGGAGCAGGAGCGGACCGGGAGCCGGCGGGTCACCAGGGCACGGGCGTGAGCAGCAGGCGCTGCGGGCGCAGGGTGATGCCGACCCTGGTGGCGTCGTCCGACCCCGGCACCTGTTCGAAACGGTACCTGGCGCACAACACCGCCGTGATCAGGCTGAGCTGGGCCATGGAGAAGTGGTCGCTGGGGCATTTGCGGTTGCCGACGCTGAAGGGGCTCATGGCGTACTTCGGCACCTCCTGAGCCCGCTCCGGAAGCCAGCGGTCCGGGTCGAAGTCGAGGTGCGCGTCGTACGAGCGGGAGTCGCGCTGGATGGCGTAGGGGCTGTAGACGATGTCGGCCCCCGCCGGAATGCGATAGCCGCCGAGCTCGGTGTCGGCCACGGCTCGCCGCGTCAATATCCATATGGCGGGCCGCAAACGCATCGCCTCGACGACGACATTGTTGGTGTGCGTGAGCTGCCGAACGTGCTCGAATCCAACCGGTCGACCTCCTGTCACGGATTCGACCTCGGTCCGTACCTTCGCGGCGTGTTCCGGGTGTTCGGCGAGGACCTGGAGCAGCCACATGATCGTGGAAGCGACGGTTTCGCTACCGGGCGTGAGTATCGCGACGACCTGGTCGTGGATCTCCTGTTCCCCGATGGGCTCGCCATTGTCGTCCTTCGCCGCCAGCAATGCTGTCAGCAAATCGTCCGGCTTTTGACCAGATGCCCGGCGCTCGGCGACGATCTCGTCGACGAGGAGATGCAGATCGGCCAGCGCCCGGTTGAATTCACGGTTGGCCGGCAACGGCAGCCGGTAGAGCGGACCGAGTGGTACGACCATCCGCCGGTACATACCCCGGAAGACGCTTGTGAGGTCGACGCTCAGCCGCTCCGCGCGCTCGTCCATGTACTCCCCGCGCAGCAGGCAGCGGGCGGCTATGCGGACCGCGACCCGGAAGGACTCCGAGGTGCAGTCGACGGTGCCCCCGGGCTGCCAGCGCGTGGTCAGCGCGTGCGCCTCCTCCTCCATGATCGGACCGTAGTCGGGTATCGCGGAGAGGTTGAACGCGGGCTGGATGGTGCGCCGCTGGCGGCGGTGGCGGGGGCCGTTCGCGGTGGCCACGCCCTCCTTGCCGAGCAGCCCCTCCAGGGACTCCCAGAGCGGGCCCGAGATGATGAAGTCGGGGCTGAGGGCGAGAGCCCCGGTGAGCGCCGGGGTGGTGACGGCGTACATCTCCTTGGGGCCGAGACGCAGGCGCACCATGTCGCCGTCGGCGCGCAGCCGGGACATGAAGGCCAGCGGGTCGCGGACCAGCTGCCAGCCGTGGCCGAGCAGCGGCACACGGCCGCCGGCGAGGGGCGGTTCGCGCAGTTCACCGTGTTCGGAAGCCTCCGCGGTCGCGGGCTTCACGGACTCGACGGTCATTTCTCACCTGCCGCTTCGTTGTTGACGTACGGGGGCGTGGACCGGTCGTCCCAGCTGTCGACCATGTACCGGCCGGATTCGTGGTGGAACCAGTAGACGGAACTGAACCAGTTCCGCATATTGGCGACACAGGCCAGGACCGCGGCACCGAGTTCCTTTCCGCGCACGGTGCCGTCGTCGAGCTGTTCGGCGAATCGATGAGCGGTCCGCTCGGCGGCCAGGAATTCGCTTATGCATTCCTCGACACGTCGCCTGACTTCTTCGACAGCCTTTTCCAGGCTCAGTCCCTCATGAGTGACGAGACTGATTCCGAGATTGTGCACCTCATCGCCCGCTATTTCCTTGGGCAGCGAGCAGAGGTCGTTGTACCAGGCCGCGAATTCCTGGCTGAGCAGTGCCGGGCGGCGGTAGGCCGGATTCTTGCGCACGGCGTCCGGGAGTTCGGTCCCGGCACTCGGCTCAAGGAGGTCCGTCCAGATCCAGTGGGCGAAGGTGAGGCGTCGCAGGGCGAGGTATTCCTCGACCTCCGGGATGTATCCCGTGGTGCGGTTGCGGTATTCGCGGTCGTAAGCCTCGATCACCTCGTGGAAGTGCCGGGCGAACCGCTGGTTCCAGCTCACCGGCAGGAACGAGCACAGCCGCGCGACACTGTCCGCGAACCCCGCGACCAGGGTGTCCGGATGGTTCAGATGGTGCAGCGGGGCGTCGAGGGCCGCATGCAAACGGAACCTCAGCCGCCGCCAGTCGGCCGCCCGCCCGTGCACGACGTCGCGGTCGTGCCGGTCGTCCCAGACGAAGAACCAGGCGCTGTAGTCGCATATCGCCTGGATCACCTCGTCGGAGGCGCCCAGGTAGTACCCGGCCATGAGGTCGGTGTAGCAAAGGCCGTCGGCATATTCCCGCACCTTGTCGGCCGGCATCAGCCGCTTTTCCAGCAGCCAGAGGCGGGTCCTCTCCTGGAGTTGTGGCCAATACGGATGCAGTTGCCGAGGAAACTCAGCCTCGATCACGGGCAGGGCGAGTTGTGGTGGAACCGCGAGCGCCGTCGGCGTCGATGTGGTGCTGTGTGAGAAAGCGTGCACGAACATACCCCTCTCAGCCGCCAGGTACGCACACCCCTCCCGCTGTGCCGGGCGTGCGCCGTTGCGTATCCCCGCACTTCCCATTCAGCACTACAACCGACCGATCTGGGAACGGATTTGCTCCATTCACTACCCCCCAGTGCCGCGAATCTCCCCTTGTGTGACTGATTAGGGATCACTAGAGACGTACAAAGGATCGAATGCGCGACGGACGGGCGAACGAGTCTGACCGGACATGACGAACGCCTGGCCGGGGCGATCCCGACCAGGCGTCACAACTGTCCCTGTCCGCCTCAGTCGTTGGCGACCACGGGGTAGCGGGGCTCGTTCTCGGCCATCTGCCGCAGGGCGTCCTTGCGCTCGCGCTTGGAGAGCCGGTCGATGTACAGGTACCCGTACAGGTGATCGGTCTCGTGCTGCAAACACCGAGCGAAGTAGCCGGTGCCGCGCACCCTGATCGGGTTGCCCTGCTCGTCCTGGCCGGTGACCTCGGCGTAGTCGGGCCGGGCCAGCGGGGCGTAGGCGGTGGGCACCGACAGGCAGCCCTCGTTGCTGTCGTCCAGCCGCCGCTTGTCCGCCGGCAGGTCCACCAGCTTCGGGTTGCACACCACACCCACGTGCCGGGCGCCCTCGTCGTCCTGGCAGTCGTAGACGAAGACCTTCAGGTCGACGCCGATCTGGTTGGCGGCGAGGCCGACGCCCTCGGCCGTCCGCTGGCTGGCGAACATGTCGGCGACCAGCTGCGCCAGCTCGTCCCCGAACTCGGTGACGTCCTTGCACTCCTTGTGCAGCACGGGGTTGCCGACGACGGTGATGGGCCGCGAGGTCCCCCGCGCACGCCAGGCGTTCTCGCGCTCCTCGGTCCCCTCGGTGTCGACGACGAACCCGTCGTCATCCACGGGGAGCACGCCCGCGTGCTGCTGATCGGTGTCCTGCTGCGCCATGACCGACGTAAGCCTTCCTAGGTAAAACGGGGGTGATGTTGCAGGTACAGGGTACGTGGATGCTTTCAGGGGCGCGGGGAACCGCGCGATCGGCCACATCGGGCCCGCAGTCGAAGCGCAGGCTCAGCAGACCTCTTCCAGATCCCGCCAGTCCCGGGAGTCAGGGCTGTCCGCGACCCATCCGTCCAGCAGCCCCCTCACCAGCGCGGACGGCGCGGCCACCCCGCACTCCCGCTCCGGCACCCACAGCTGCCCGTCGGTGCGGTGTCCGAGCGGCCCCGGGTGCCCCGGCTCACTGTGGTCGTGGGGATCGAGATGCACCCCGTCGCCCTCGTCGGACGGCATCCGCGACTCGGAGCACATCCTGCACAGCAGCCGCACCGAGGAGGACCAGTCCTCAGCGGCGAACCCGGCGTCCCCGGCCAGCTGCTCCAGCGCGTCCCGGTCCGCCTCCGTCGCCGCCTCCAGCAGCACCACCCAGGTCGGCACCGGCGACGGCGCCCACAGCTCGATCTCGTCGAAGACGGGGTACGCGTGCCCGGTCGCGGTGGTCCGCTCGCCGTGCGGCACCCCGTCGTGCAGCACGACCTCGCCCCAGCGCCGCCCCGACGACGGCAGCGGGATCGACTGCACCTCGATGCGGGCGGGATCCAGCCGCCGCCCCCACACCACCTCGGCCTCCCCCTCGGGGGACAGCCGTACGGCGGCGCTGCCCAGGTCCATCCCGTCCGGCTCACCGGAGACGGTGGCACCGCCGGGCACCCGCAGCCCGTAGGCCTGCCAGGCCCGCCGGGCCAGCGGCCAGTCCTGCAGCGCGGTCGCGGCGATCCCGACGTTCCACCAGTCGGGCGCCCCGGTCTCCCGGTCGAGCAGGGCCACCGCCCGCAGCCCGGCGGCCCGCGCCTGCTCCCAGTCGTGCCGGAACTTGTGCAGCAGGGCGAGGTTGAACCAGGACTCGGACAGCCAGGGTTCCAGGTCGGCGGCACGGGTCAGCAGTTCGCCCGCGTCCTCGTACCGGCCGTCACCGATCAGCGTGAACGCGCGGTCGGTGGCCTGCCGCCAGGAGGCGGAGGGCCGGTGCCGTCCCTTGCCGAAGATCCTCACGATTCCCGCCTGCCAGTTCCATTTCCGCACAGTGGGCTGGCTTGTGCCCCCGGACATCACCCTCTCCCTCGCATCCAACCACGTACGACGGGAGGGCCGCTCATTACCCATGGGTTACCCAGCCGCGCGCAAGGTCAGACAGTCTCTGGAGAGCACGCGCGCCAGGGACTCCACGACCTCCGGAGCGTAGTCCCCCGCGGTGGCCAGCCGTAACTCCTCCAGCGCGGTCAGCGGCCCGCCGGGCCCGGAGTCCCGGGCCTTCTCCTCGTACGCGTTGACGACCCGCACGATCCGCGCGGCGAGCGGCTGCTCCCGGTAGGGGTCGGCCTGCCGCTCCACGACCACGGCGACCGCCGCCTCCACGCCGGTCTGCCGTACGACGGCTCCGCCGAGCAGGGCGATCCGGCGCTGTTCCGCCGGCGGCAGGACGGCCGTGGCCCCGGCCGGCACCGGGTCGACCAGGCTCAGCTGGCCGATGTCGTGCATCAGCGCCGCGTACTCGAGGACGGTGAGCTCCGCTCCGGACAGCCCGAGGTCCCGCCCCACGGCCTGGCTCAGCATGGCGACCCGGCGGGCGTGTCCGGCCGGGGTGTACCCGGCCACCTCGGTGGCACGCGCGAGCGAGGCGATGGTCTGCCGGTAGGTGGCCCGTACGGCCGCGTACCGGCGCAGGGACAGCTGGGTGAGGAGCAGGGGCAGGCAGAAGACCGGCAGCGCCCAGAGGCCGACGACGGCGACGGCCGGCGCCATGACCGCACCGGTGGCGCAGACCGCGGACCCGATGCCGAGCAGACCGCGCAGTTCGTCGCGGAGCAGCGGCCCGAACGGCCATCCGGTGCGGGAGTGCGCCTGGGCGGCGGCGAGCACGGCGTCGCACAGCACGGTGAGGACCAGCAGCGCGATCAGCAGCAGCGCGTAGGCCGGTCCGATCCAGTGTTCCAACACACCCCTGCTGTACAGGGGTTGGAAGCAGACGGCGGCGAAGCCGACGGTGAGCACGCGGCGGGCCAGACGGTCGAGCGTGGGGCCGCGCCCGTCGGCTATGTGGGGCACGCTGCCGAGCAGCGTGGCCGCGCAGACGACGGTCACGACCTGAAAGGTCCCGCCATGTGTGGTGGCCCCGCCGTCGGCACCCAGCAGGGCATAGGCGAGCCCCCCGGCGGCCGCGAGCGGCGCGGCCTCGCGGGCCTCGATCCCGGTCCGCCGGCCGAGCTCCCCGACGGCGACGAGTCCTCCGAAGGCGAGCGCGATCCTGCGGTCGGCGAGACCTTCCCAGAGGGTGCCGCCCAGACAGCCGAGGGCGAGAAGCAGTGCGGCGCCCCGGATGCCCCGCAGGACGGCGGGCGGACGGGACGGGAGCCCCCGGGACGCTCCGCCGGCCGACGAGTGTGCCGGGCCCGGCTCCGGCTCGGTGGATCCGGGGAGCGGGCCGGCGGGGCCGGGGGCCCTCCGCCCCGGCACGGGCGCCAGGTCGTCGGAGGTCATGCGGTGCCTCGGCCCACGCTCTGCCCCTCACTTCGCGGGCGGCCGGAGACGGCCGGCTCGGGTGCGCAGTCGTCGGCGGTCACCGCGGGGTGCCAGCCCTGTCTGGCCAGCGCCCGCGCCAGGGCGTCGACGGCCTCGGTGTCGAACTGCCGGCCGGCGCAGCGCCGCAGCTCCCGCACCGCCGCCGCGACCGGCCGGGCCCGGCTGTAGGAGCGGGTCGAGGTCATCGCGTCGAACGCGTCGGCGACGGCCACCACGCGCGCGGACTCGGGGATCTGACTGCCGGCCAGACCGTAGGGGTAGCCGCTGCCGTCGATGCGCTCGTGGTGGTGGAGGATCGCCGCCCGGGCCTCGCCGAGGAAGGAGATCCCGCGCACCATCTCGTGGCCGTACTCGGGATGCAGCTCGATGATCCGCCGTTCCTCGGGGGTGAGCGGCCCGTCCTTGCGCAGCAGCCGGGTCGGGACGCCCAGCTTTCCCACGTCGTGCAGGATCCCGGCGAAGCGGAGCACCTCCACCCGCTCGTCGTCCATGCCCAGTTCGCGCGCGATCATCACGGAGGCCTGTCCGACCCGTTCGCTGTGCCCACGGGTGTAGCCGTCCTTGATGTCGACGGCCTGCACGAGCGCCCGGATGGTGGCCTGGTGGGCGGCCCGTTCCCGGTGGTACTGGGCGAACGCCCACCAGGAGACGCACATCGGCAGCAGGACCAGCAGCGCGGCGACGGGACCGAAGGGGCTGCGCCACAGCACCGCCATCATCAGCCCGGCGAGCCCGTGCACCCCGATCGGCGCGAGGGAGCGGGAGAGCAGCCCCCGCCAGGCCCGTCGGGGCGGGACGCGCTCGGCCAGGGCGAGGATCCCGCCGTCCAGCAGTGCGAGAACCCCGCAGAACGCCAGTACCGCCGCCGCACAGGGCAGCAGCGCGTACGGGAAGTCGCAGCCCACCACGGAGTCCCGGCCGCCCAGCGCCCAGTGGACGCGTCCCGCGCTCCACACGGCGAGCGCCAGCTCCGCGGCCCGCCAGATCCGCCGCAGCGTCCGCGGCCGCTGTTCGACGTGTGAGAGCAGCGCACCCGGCAGCGGTACCAGCGCGGCGGCCGGCGGCGGCAGCAGGAAGGCGGCGGCGAGCAGCACCGGGTAGAAGGTGCCGCCGAACCGCCGTCGCGCGAGGTGCTCACAGGCCGCGTACAGCGCGGCCAGCAGAGCCACCGCCCACCAGGGCGTACGCGGGTCCGGCAGCGGCAGCAGGCACCACAGGCCGCCGAGGGCCGCACAGCTCACGTACGCGCGCACCCGTGCCGGAACCGCCTCCATCTCGCCCCTCCCCCGACCATGCCTGTCCAGGCTCCGGAGCCTAGGCGGCCACCGGAGGGTCCGGAGGATATGACCGGAGGATTAGCACATTCGGGTGACGGACCACCGGGGGCGGCAGGGTCCGGCGAGGAGGGTCGCCCGGCTCGGGCTCAGCTCTCCTGCGGGGCGACCGGAGCGGCCTGTGCGGCCGACGTGGTCCGGGCGGCAGCCGTGACGTCGTGGTCCGGGACGGTCTGGCCGGACCGGATCAGGTCCAGCCGCCCCAGCACCTTCGCCCGCAGGTCGGTGGGCACGTCGTCATGGCCGCAGCACCGCTTGACCAGCTTCTTCACGGCCTCCTCCAGCCCGTACTTCTCCAGGCAGGGGGAGCACTCGTCGAAGTGCTGCTTGAACTTGACGCGATCGACGTCCGGCATCTCACTGTCGAGGAACTCGTACAGATGATCGAGTACCTCACTGCAGTCCGTCTCGTGCGGCTCTCCGCAGCTCATGAGCCCGAGCCTTTCGCTTCGTTCGACTCTCCGGCGCCGGCCGGGACGAGCCCGCGCTCACGCGCGTAGTCCTCCAGCATGCCGCGCAGTTGACGGCGGCCCCGGTGCAGCCGGGACATCACCGTACCGATGGGTGTCCCCATGATGTCCGCGATCTCCTTGTACGCAAAGCCCTCTACGTCGGCAAGGTAGACGGCGATGCGGAATTCCTCGGGGATCGCCTGCAGCGCCTCCTTCACGTCCGAGTCGGGCAGATGGTCGAGCGCCTGCGACTCCGCGGAGCGCAGACCGGTCGACATGTGCGACTCGGCGCGGGCGAGCTGCCAGTCCTCGATCTCCTCGGCCGCGGAGCGCTGGGGTTCGCGCTGCTTCTTGCGGTACGAGTTGATGAAGGTGTTGGTGAGAATGCGGTACAGCCACGCCTTGAGGTTGGTGCCCTCACGGAACTGGTGGAAGGACGCGTACGCCTTGGCGTAGGTCTCCTGCACCAGGTCCTCGGCGTCGGCCGGGTTGCGCGTCATGCGCAGCGCGGCCGAGTACATCTGGTCGAGGAATTCCAGCGCGTCCCGCTCGAAGCGCGCGGTGCGCTCCGAGGTCGACTCCGCGCTCGTGCCCTGGCCCTCGGGCAGCTCCGCCTGGCCGTTGTCGGTCCCTGCGTCGGTCCCAGTGACCGGACCCACCTCCTCAAGATCCAGGGCAGGACCGAAACCGATCCCACTCGACTCGGAGGATAGAACACGACCCGTGCCTGCCGCCGCTCGAATGGGAGCGGTCTTGGCCGCGTGCAGCACTGTCCAGCCCAGGTCAGCGCTGCTGCTGCGGCTCGGGCAGATGGTCGAACCCATGCGGCGGACTTCCTCTCCTTCGGCGTCGGCACTGGTGCCCCAGCACTTCTGTCCGCCTCAACAGTGGTCCGTCGCGCAACATTCCCGGGCGTCACCCGAGTGCCGCGGTCCATGCGACGACCGCGTCCGTGATGATGGTCACTGCCCCTTCCGGCTCGATGTCCGCCCTTCTGGGCACCGCGAAGCCGTGATCGGCGTGCGGCACCTCGATGAGCGTGTAGTCACCCTCCGGGAACTCGGCCGGCTTGCCGAACGGGTCCCTGCCGCCCTGCACGACGAGTGTGGGCACCCCGGCCCCCAGCAGTTCCTCGGCCCGCGACTTCTCGGGTCTGCCCGGCGGGTGCAGCGGGAAGCCGAGAGCGAGGACGGCGACGGCACCGAGCTCCCGCGCGGTACGACAGGCCACCCGGGCGCCGGCGCTGCGCCCGCCGGACACCACCGGCGGCCCGGGTGCGGCGAGCGCGGGCCACACGCCCCGCCAGCCCGCGTCGAGCGTCCTGGGCGCCGGGGCGACCTTCTTGCCGGCGACCCGCCAGGGCTGCTCGACGAGCGCGACGCTCACGCCGTGCACCGGGAGCACCGCGGCGAGAGCCTGGAGGTCGCGGGCCTCGATGCCGCCGCCCGCCCCATGGCTCAGGGCGAGCACCAGCCGCGCCTTGCGCGCCGCGTGCCAGGTGATGCGGGCGTCCCCCGCCTCCGTACCGACGATCTTCGAAGTGATCACGTCAGCAGGCTAGAAGAGCGGGGCCGCAGGGCGGGCCTAGAAGAGCGTGCTCTCCTCCGGTGCCTCCAGTTCCGTCAGCAGCTCCGGGCTGTTGTTGCGGACGTTGCTGACGGCCGTGGAGACCGGGTAGGCCCGCATCAGGCCCTCCGGCGGCGGGGCGAGCAGCGAGCGCAGGTCCTCGACGTCGGTGCGGTCCGGGTCGAGCCAGGCGTCCCAGCGGTCCGGGGTCAGCATCAGCGGCATCCGGGGGTGGATGTCGAACAGCGACCGCGGGCCCTGTGCGGGCGCCACCGCCAGCGGCGAGGTCTCCGCCTCCGTGGTGATCACCGAGCAGGTCGCCCACCAGGCCAGCGGATGCTCGTCGGGCAGCGTCCGGTCCCGCCAGAACTCGTACAGCCCGGCCATGGCGAACACCGAGCCGTCGGCCGGGAGCACGAAGTACGGCTGCTTGCGCGGCCGCTTCTTGCGGCCCTCGACCTCCAGCTCCCGCTCCTCCTTGGCGGTGACCCACTCGTAGTAGCCGTCGGCGGGCAGGATGCAGCGGCGGGTGGCGAACGCGCGGCGGTAGGACGGCTTCTCGTGCACGGTCTCGGCACGCGCGTTGATCATCCGGGCGCCGCCCTCCGGCGACTTGGCCCAGGACGGCACCAATCCCCACTTGAGCCTGCGCAGTTGACGGACCGGGCGCCGGTCGTCGGCGTCCTTCAGCGGCCGGTCGAGGACCGCGTAGACCTCCTTGGTGGGGGCCACGTTGTAGTCGGGCTCCAGAGTCTCCTCGGGCTCCCACTTCTCGACCTCGAAGATCCCGGCCAGATCCTCGGGCTTACGACTCGACGCGTACCGTCCGCACATCTTCACAACCCTACATTTCACTCCCAGGGCTGAAGCCGGGACGGCGGAGTCGGTAACGGGGGCGCGCGGAGCACACACCTCCGTCCGTCCCGTGCGTCCTGCTGGGTGCAACAGCTGTTCGAACGCCGGGCGGCGCTCCGCCCCGACGCCCCCGCCGTGATCGCCCCGGACCGGACCCTGTCGTACGGACGGCTCGCGGACGCCTCGCGGCAGGTGGCCCGCAGGCTGACCGCCAGCGGCGCGCGGCCCGGGCAGCTCGTCGCCATCGTCATGGAGAAGGGCCGGGAACAGGTCGTCGCGGCCTCCGGCGTGCTCTTCTCGGGCGCGGCCTGCCTGCCCGTCGACCGGGACTGCCCGGCCGGCGCCTGCGGCAGCTGCTCGACCAGCCGCTGCCCGCCGTCGCCGGCACCCCGCTGCCGCCGCCCGGCAGCCCGGACGACGTCGTCCACACCGTGTTCACCTCCGGATGTTCACCTCCGGATCGACGGGAGAGCCGAAGGGCGTGACGGTCCCCCACCGGGCGCAGGCCAACTGCCCGGTGCAGACGATCGAGACCTGCCGGGTCACCGGCGCCGACCGCGGCCCGGCCGTGGCGGCGCTCCACCCATTCCTGTCGGTCTTCGACCTCTCCGGGCTGCTGGCCGCCCGCGGCAGCCTGGCCGTCCCGGCCGCCGGCGACCGCCGCGACCCGGCGCACCGGGCGGCCACCCGCCGGCCGCGACCCGGCTGATCGCAGGGATCCGCGACCGCTTCCAGGTCTCGATCAGCCTGCGCGAGGTCTTCACCGCCCGGACGGTCGCCGGCCTGGCGACGGCGGTCGACCGGCACCGCGGGGAGGTGGGCGGCACGGCCTGATCCGGGTACGTTCCCCTCCTCTTGGCCGTTGACATGCCGAGCACACATCCATACGTGTCAGACTGCCGACTCCGTACGAGGAGAGGGAACGACCGCAGACCATGGACACCAGCACAGCGACCTCGCTCTGGGACGAGCTGCTCGGCACCCAGCCCGACCCGGACCTGTGGGTGGTGATCGCGACACTCGCCGCCGCGGCCGCCGTGGTGGTCCCGCACACCGTGTGGCGGATATCCCGCAACACCATCACGATCGCCCACGAGGGCGGCCACGGCCTGGTCGCCCTCCTCACCGGCCGCCAGCTCACCGGCATCCGGCTGCACTCCGACACCAGCGGCCTCACGGTCAGCCGGGGCAAGCCGCACGGGCTGGGCATGATCCTCACGGCGGCGGCCGGCTACACCGCGCCCCCGCTCCTGGGCCTGGGCGGCGCGGCCCTGCTCGGCAGCGGCCGCATCACTCTCCTGCTCTGGATCGCGACGGCCCTGCTCATCGCCATGCTGGTGATGATCCGCAACGCGTACGGCGTCCTGACGGTGTTCCTGACGGGCGGCGCGTTCCTGCTGGTGTCCTGGCTGGCGGGGCCCCAGGTGCAGGCGGCGTTCGCGTACGCGGTGGTCTGGTTCCTGCTGCTCGGCGGGGTACGCCCGGCGTTCGAACTCCAGGCGAAGCGCTCCCGGGGCGGCGCCGGCGACTCGGACGCGGACCAGCTGTCCAGGCTGACCCATCTTCCGGCGGGCGTGTGGCTGTTCCTGTTCCACACGGTGTCGCTCTGTTCCCTGATCGGCGGAGGCCGCTGGCTGCTCGGCATGTGAGCGGCACACCGGGGCCGGCCGGGCGGCGCGAGGCCGTGCCGGCACGCGGCTGCGCCGTGTGGACGCGGCGAACCCCCGCCGCCCCGCACCCGAACGACGTCCTCCCGGTGGAACGACCGGCACCCCCACCCCGGCCGCGCACTAAAGTGACCCCATGGCCGCAAACCCCACCGCACCAACCGCCCTCTGGCCCGCCCCCCACGCAAGCGGAGCCGTCGACGCGACCGTTCACGTGCCCGGGTCCAAGTCGGTCACCAACCGCGCTCTCGTCCTTGCCGCCCTCGCCTCCGAACCCGGTTGGGTGCGCCGTCCCCTCCGCTCCCGCGACACCCTGCTGATGGCCGGCGCCCTGCGCGCGATGGGCGTCGGCATCGAGGAAGGCGTGGGCCCCGACGGCTCCGGCGAGGCCTGGCGGGTGATTCCCGCGGGGCTCCGCGGCCCCGCCACCGTCGACGTCGGCAACGCCGGCACGGTGATGCGCTTCCTCCCGCCGGTCGCCACCCTCGCGGCCGGCGACATCCGCTTCGACGGTGACCCGCGGTCCTACGAGCGCCCCCTGCACGGCGTGATCGACGCCCTGCGCGCCCTCGGCGCCCGGATCGACGACGACGGCCGGGGCGCGCTCCCGCTGACGGTGCACGGCAGCGGCGCGCTGGAGGGCGGTCCGGTGTCGATCGACGCCTCGTCCTCGTCCCAGTTCGTGTCGGCTCTGCTGCTCTCCGGCCCGCGGTTCAACCAGGGCGTGGAGGTCCGCCACGTCGGCGCGACCCTCCCCTCCCTGCCGCACATCCGGATGACCGTCGACATGCTGCGCGCGGTCGGCGCCCAGGTGGACACCCCGGAGTCGGGCGGCGAGCCGAACGTCTGGAGGGTCACCCCGGGCGCGCTGCTCGGCCGGGACCTGACCGTCGAGCCGGACCTCTCGAACGCCCAGCCCTTCCTCGCCGCCGCACTGGTGACGGGCGGCAGGGTGCTGGTCCCCGACTGGCCGTCGCGGACCACCCAGCCGGGTGACCGGCTTCGCGAGATCTTCACCGAGATGGGCGGTACCTGCGAACTGGGCGAGTACGGCCTGGAGTTCACCGGTTCCGGCCGGGTCCACGGCATCGATGTCGACCTGGGTGACGTGGGCGAGCTGACCCCGGGCATCGCGGCGGTCGCCGCGCTCGCCGACTCTCCCTCCACCCTGCGGGGCGTGTCCCATCTCCGGCTCCACGAGACGGACCGGCTGGCCGCGCTCACCAAGGAGATCAACGAGCTGGGCGGTGACGTCACCGAGACCGCCGACGGCCTGCACATCCGCCCGCGCAGGCTGCACGGCGGGGTCTTCCACACCTATGAGGACCATCGCATGGCCACCGCCGGTGCGATCATCGGCCTGGCCGTGGAGGGCGTCCAGATCGAGAACGTGGCGACCACGGCCAAGACCCTGCCGGACTTCCCCGACCTGTGGACCGGGATGCTCGGGAGCGACGGGGCCTAGGGGCGTA
The DNA here is from genome assembly GCF_042754285.1 of Streptomyces sp. NPDC059224. Lineage (NCBI taxonomy): Bacteria > Bacillati > Actinomycetota > Actinomycetes > Kitasatosporales > Streptomycetaceae > Streptomyces > Streptomyces sp. NPDC059224. Next base: position 155,689 of record NZ_JBHZAN010000014.1, on the reverse strand, counting down.
CGACCATGCGCCGCTACGGCAAGCACACGGACGAGGACGACATCCGCCAGCGTCCCAACCGCAAGGGCACCCGGCCCCGTACCCATATCCGCCCCGCCCACGAGGACGCGGCCGAGGGTATGGTCCTCACCGTCGACAGGGGCCGGCTGACCTGCCTGGTCGAGGACCGTACGGTCCTGGCGATGAAGGCGCGCGAGCTGGGCCGCAAGGCCGCGGTGGTGGGTGACCGGGTGGCCCTGGTGGGCGACCTGTCCGGCAAGAAGGACACCATGGCCCGGATCGTGCGCATCCAGGACCGCACGTCGGTCCTGCGCCGGACCGCCGACGACGACGATCCGTTCGAGCGGGTGGTCGTCGCCAACGCCGACCAGCTGGCGATCGTCACCGCCCTGGCCGACCCGGAGCCCCGCCCGCGTCTCATCGACCGCTGCCTGGTCGCGGCCTACGACGCCGGCCTCACCCCTTTGCTGGTCATGACCAAGTCGGACCTGGCCCCGCCGGACAAACTCCTGGAGCTGTACGGCGAACTGGAGATCCCGTACGTGGTCACCAGCCGCGAGGAACTGGAGAGGGGGGACGCGGCCCGCGCCGTCCAGGATCATCTGGACGGCAGGATCACGGCGTTCGTCGGCCACTCGGGCGTCGGCAAGACCACGCTGGTGAACGCCCTGGTCCCCGAGGGCCTGCGGCGGACGACGGGTCATGTGAACGCGGTGACCGGCCGCGGCCGCCACACGACGACCTCGGCCCTGGCCCTTCCCCTCACCGGGGACGACGGCTGGGTGGTCGACACTCCGGGGGTCCGCTCCTTCGGGCTGGCGCACATCGACCCGTCCCGGGTGATCCACGCGTTCCCCGACCTGGAGCCCGGCACCGTGAACTGTCCGCGCGCGTGCAGCCACGACGAGCCGGAGTGCGCGCTGGACGCCTGGGTCGCCGAGGGGCACGCGGGCCCCGCCCGCCTCTACTCCCTGCGCCGGCTCCTGGCGACACGCGAGCGCACGGAAGGTGACTGACCACCGCGTTGTTTGTCCTGACCCGAGTTCGGTAAGTGCATAATCGCACCGAGCTGGACTTACGGGAGGACGGCACATGGCGTGGCTGCTGGTGATCGTGGCCGGAATTCTGGAGACCGGCTTCGCCGTGTGCCTCAAACTCTCCCACGGCTTCACCCGTCTCTGGCCGACGATCGCGTTCGCGTCCTTCGCCCTGGGCAGCTTCGGTCTCCTGACCCTGTCCCTCAAGAAGCTGGACGTGGGCCCCGCGTACGCGGTGTGGACGGGCATCGGGGCGGCGGGCACGGCGATCTACGGCATGATCTTCCTGGGCGACCTGGTGTCCACCCTGAAGATCATCTCCATCAGCCTGGTGATCGCGGGCGTGATCGGCCTCCAGCTCTCGGGCTCCGCCCACTGACACCGGCGCCGGAAGGAACACGGCGCGAGGCCGGCCCGTGGCCGGCCGAGGGGCGCGAGGCCGTACCGACGTGCGGCCACGCCGCGCGGGCGCGACAGGCCCCCACTCGCCCGCGGCCGGTACGCGACGCCCTGCCCGTCACACCGGCTGCCGCGACAGCGCCCCCCGCACCAGCTCCGCCACCCCGCCCTCCCCCGGCGGCGCGGCCACGCACGACAGCGCGAGCCGCACCACCAGCTCGCAGGACCGGGCCAGCTCACCATTGCCCCGCACGGCTCCCGGTCCGGACAGCACCGCCACCGCCCGGTCCCGCACGATCTGCACGAAGTCCCCGGGAGAGGGCAACGGCCCGTCCGCCCTGCGCTGCGCAGGCACCGCCGACGACGACGGCACCGCGGTCAGCGTCGGCGAGGGCAAGCGCTCGCTCCAGCACCCTGTGAGCATCGCCCGCACCAGCACGTTCTCGCGGGCTGCGACGGCCATCCACTCGGCCGTCGCCGTCAGACGCTCCCGTACCTCGGTATGACTGCCGAGCGCACGCTCCACCCCCGCGAGATATCCGTCGGCCTCCCGGCGCACCAGGGCCCTCGCCAGGCCTTCCTTGCTGCCGAACTCGTTGTACAGCGTCTGCCGGGAGACGCCTGCCGCCGCGGAGACGTCGACCATCCGTACGGCGGCCCACGGGCGGCGGGCGAGCGCCGTGTACGCGGCGTCCAGCAGGGACTCGCGGGCTGCAGGCATCATCGCCTCCTGGGGCGAGCGGTCTGCGCCCAGATTTGACGCGCACGATCCCACTGTCAAGGGTTCGCGAAGGCTCCGGGGGGGCGCCCTTCGGCCAATGCACGCGGGCGCCCCGGCATCACCACTCGCCCCGCCGGATCGACGGACGGACAGCCCCCGTGTCCCCAGGCCCCCCCCGACATCCCCGTATCCGCCCCATCCCTGTGTAGCCCCGCCCCGGCCCCGGCAGATAGCGTTCGTCACATGCCGGACTACCACGATGACCTGCGGCTCGCCCACGTGCTCGCGGACGCGGCCGACGCCGCCACCATGGACCGCTTCAAGGCCCTCGACCTCAAGGTCGAGACCAAGCCGGACATGACCCCGGTGAGCGAGGCGGACAAGGCGGCCGAGGAACTGATCCGCGGCCAGTTGCAGCGCGCCCGCCCACGGGACGCGGTCCTGGGCGAGGAGTACGGCATCGAGGGCACGGGCCCGCGCCGCTGGGTGATCGACCCGATCGACGGCACCAAGAACTACGTACGCGGTGTTCCCGTCTGGGCCACCCTGATCTCCCTGATGGAGGCCGCCGAGGGCGGCTACCGGCCGGTCGTCGGCGTGGTCTCCGCACCCGCGCTGGGCCGCCGCTGGTGGGCGGCGCTGGGGCACGGCGCCTACACCGGCCGCAGCCTCTCCTCCGCCACCCGTCTGCGCGTCTCCAAGGTCTCGAAGCTGTCCGACGCGTCGTTCGCGTACTCCTCCCTGAGCGGCTGGGAGGAGCGCGGGCAGCTGAACGGCTTCCTGGACCTGACCCGGGAGGTGTGGCGCACGCGCGCGTACGGCGACTTCTGGCCGTACATGATGGTCGCCGAAGGGTCGGTGGACATCTGCGCCGAGCCGGAGCTGTCCCTGTGGGACATGGCGGCCACCGCGATCGTCGTGACGGAGGCCGGCGGCACCTTCACCGGCCTGGACGGCCGCCCCGGCCCGCACAGCGGCAACGCCGCCGCGTCCAACGGTCTGCTCCACGACGAGCTGCTGTCGTACCTCGGCCAGCGTTACTGAAACTGCCTCCTGGGGCGGAACAGGGCATTCTCATCCGGCACATATGAGCGCGTGCGCCCTCAATTGGCTACTCGCACCCCCTTGTTGACCCGGGCTTTACCTGCCACCCTATGAGAACGCCCACTTTGTGAACTTGTGAATCGCTGAACTATCTCCGCGGTTCCCTAGGAGGTGGCACCTTCCATGCTCGTCCGTGACGCCATGAGCACGGTGGTCCTGACCGTCGGCCCAGCCCACACACTCCGCCAGGCAGCCGCCCTGATGTCCGCGCGCCGCGTGGGCGCGGCGATCGTCCACGACCCGGACGCCGGCGGCATCGGCATCCTGACCGAACGCGACATCCTGAACTCCGTCGGCCTGGGCCAGAACCCGGACACGGAACTCATCCACGCCCACACCACCAACGACGTCGTGTTCGCCACGGCGACCTGGACCCTGGAGGAGGCGGCCCGGGCGATGGCCCACGGCGGCTTCCGCCATCTGATCGTCCTCGACGGCGGCGAACCGGCCGGCATCGTCTCCGTCCGCGACATCATCCGCTGCTGGGTCGGGGCCCGCGCACCCCAACCCGTCTGACATCACACACCGGCCGTCCATCAGCCGTTCCTATGCTGGACTCAGTCCAAATCAAGTTCTGCTCCAAAGTCACACCTGTTCGGGAAATGGTCGGCCGGCTGTTAGGCTGGATCCCATGAGTGACCTTCTGGAACGGCTGCGTGGACGCGGATGGCGGATGACCGCACAACGACGCGTCGTGGCCGAGGTCCTCGACGGTGAGCACGTCCACCTGACGGCCGACGAGGTCCATGCCAGGGCCGTCGTCAAGCTGCCGGAGATCTCCCGGGCGACCGTCTACAACACGCTGGGCGAGCTGGTCTCGCTGGGCGAGGTGCTCGAGGTCTCCACGGACAGGCGCGCCAAGCGGTACGACCCGAACGCGCACCAGCCGCACCACCACCTGGTCTGCGCGCACTGCGGCTCGATCCGGGACGTCCATCCGACCGGCAACCCGCTGGCCGACCTGCCCGTCTCGGAGCGCTTCGGCTTCACGGTCTCCGACGTCGAGGTGACGTACCGCGGCCTGTGCCCGGACTGCGCGCAGACCGCCTGACGTCCCGCCAGAACCGCACGACGGCCGAGAACCGCACCACGACTGATGGCCGCACTACGACCGAGGGCCGGAATCCATTTCTGGATTCCGGCCCTCGGCCTTCAGTAGCGGGGACAGGATTTGAACCTGCGACCTCTGGGTTATGAGCCCAGCGAGCTACCGAGCTGCTCCACCCCGCGTCGATGAACAGAACACTACGTGAGGGACACGAGCGGAAGCAAATCCCTTCCTACGGGCCCGCCTGACCTGCGGATATACGCAGGTCAGGCGGACAGCTCCTCGCGCAGCGCATCCCGCAGCCGCCCGGCCCGCTCGGCGACCTCGGCCGGCCCCAGCGCCACCGCCCGGTCGGCCCACCGCTGCCCCTCGTCCAGTTCGCCACGACGCGCGTAGACCAGGGCCAGCCGCAACGCCGCCCGCCCGTGCCCGGCGTCGGCGGCCCGCTGCCACCACACGGCGGCCTCGGGCTCGCTCCCCTCCCGGGCCAGCAGCAGCCCCAGGTTGAACGCCCCGTTCCGGGACCCGGCCTCAGCCGCGATCCGGTACCACCGCGCCGCCTCCACCACGTCCCCGCGCGCGGCGGCGAGCATCCCGACCCGCACCTGGGCGCGCCGGTGGCCCTGCGAGGCGGCCCGCTCGTACCACTCCTCGCACTCGGTCTTGGTGTGCACCGAGGGCTCGCCGAGCTCGTGCTCGGAGACCTTCGGCCGGCGCGCGTCGAGCACCGCGGCGAGCCGGTACGCGCCCTCCGCGCTTCCGCCGCCCGCGGCGCACCGCAGATGCCGCTCCGCGGCCGCCTCGTCGCCCTCACGCAGCCGGGCGATGCCGACCTGGAGCGCCGCCTCCGTGTGTCCGGCCGCGGCCGCCTGCTCGTAGCAGTGCAGCGCGATGCGGTCCTCGCCCCGCCCGGCGTACAGGATCCCGAGGTTGAACGCGGCGTCCACGCTGCCGGCCTCTGCGGCCTTGGAGAACCACGGCTCGGCGCCCGCCGTGTCACCGCCCTGGAGCAGCAGGACGGCGAGCGCGTTCGCCGCCTCCCGGTGGCCCGCGTAGGCCGCCCGCCGGTACCACTGCTCGGCCTGTGCGGTCCGCCCCTGCTCGGCGCAGAGCAGGGCGAGGTTGTACGCCCCGTTGTCGTCGCCGGCGTCCATCGCCGCCCGGTACCAGCGCTCGGCGGTCTGTGTCTGACCACGTTCGGCGTGCAGCGCGCCGAGCGCGTTGGCCGCGTTGCCGTCGCCGTCCTGCGCGGCCCGCAGCCACCACACGGCGGCGCTCTCGGTGTCCCCGGCGTCGCGCAGCAGGAAGCCGAGCGCGCACGCGGCCCGGGCCTCGCCGTCCTTGGCCGAGGTCAGGTACCAGCGTCCGGCTTCCTTCAGCTCGCCGCGCCGCTCCAGGATCGCCCCGAGGTGCAGCGCGGCCCGCCGGTGGCCGCGGGCGGCGGCCTGCCGGTACCACTGCTCGGCCTCCTCGGCCTCCGGGGTCCCGGCGGCGGGCTCCGGGCCGGCGGCGGCGTCGGCCCCGCTCTCCCCCTCGTCCACGCCCTCCCTGCGGTCCAGCGCGCGCGCCAGCCGGTACGCCGCCTCCCGGTGCCCGCGTTCCGCGGCGGCCCGCATCCAGTGGCCGGCGTTCGCGTCGCCGCGGTGCTCCAGCAGATCGGCCAGCGCGTAGGCGCCGAGCGGATGGCCCTGCTCGGCGGACTGGCGCAGCCAGTATTCGGCGGCGGGTTCGTCCCCGCGCTCCCGGTGGTACCGGCCCAGCGCGTGGGCGGCCGCCGCGGAACCGGCCACGGCGGCGATCCGCCACCATCCGGCGGCCTCGTCGGGGTAACCACGCTGGTGTAGCAGGACACCGAGGTTGTTGGCGGCGGCACGGTCACCGGCGGCGGTGGCTGCACGCAACTGGGGTTCGGCCCCGTCGAGGTCGCCACGGCGCAGCAGCAGGGCACCGAGGACACTCATCGACTCGACGTCACCGGCCTCGGCGTGGAGCCGGTGACGTGCCTCCTCAGCGGCCTCAGCGGCCTCGTCGCGGGTCGGCTCCTCGCCCGAAGGCTGCACAAATCGCCCTGTCTCGAACAGAGTTGCCTTGTCCCCCATAACGTCCATCGTCGCACCACCTGCAACCTGGGTACATCCGGTATAGCGCAACCCGTGAGGTCACTTCAGCGTTTTGTCGACATGCCCACAGAACGACAAGTCAAACACATCTGGCTCAACTCCCCACCGCGGCTCGGCGACCTCGCGCACCGGTACATGCGTTCGCCGCCCGTCCGGCGACCGGCGGCCGTCCCTCCGCACGCCACGAGCCCCCGGTCCAGGCGCCGTTGACCGGCCGTGCGCACACCGCGAAGGCCCGGATCCAAAAGGATCCGGGCCTTCGACTTCAGTAGCGGGGACAGGATTTGAACCTGCGACCTCTGGGTTATGAGCCCAGCGAGCTACCGAGCTGCTCCACCCCGCGCCGTTGTGTTCAAACCGTACCACGGCGCGGGGCGGTCCCGATCATCCGCCCGGACCGGGGCTGCCGCCGGCGGAGGGACTCGCGCTGGTCCCTGGGCTCGGACTGCCGCTCGGCGAGGTGCCGCCGCCGGTCTTGCCGGCCTCGGACTGCGCCGCCTCGGCCCGGCCGAGCGCGTCCCGCAGCTCCTCCTGGGCCTTGCCGTACGCCGTCCAGTCGCCCTTCTTCAGCGCCTCCTGCCCCGCCTCGAAGGCCTTCTGGGCGTCGTTCAGCGCCTGTTGGACCGTCGGGTTGCCGGACGTCGGCGGCGTGGTGGTCCCGGTGTCGGAGGACCCCGTGTCCGAGGACCCGGTGTCGCTGCCGTCCGAGCCGAAGACCTTGTCGAGCGCCTCGTCGAGGGTGTTCTCGAAGGCGGTCCGGCCCTCGTACGTCACCAGCACCTTGCGCAGCAGCGGGTACTTGACCCCGGCGCCGCGGACGTAGACGGGCTCCGCGTAGAGCAGGCCCCCGTCCAGTGGCACGGTCAGCAGATTGCCGTACTCGACCTCGGAGTCGCCGCCCTTCAGGAGTTTGATGGCGGCCGCGATGTCCTGTTCGGAGTTGAACTGGCTCTGTACCTGTTTCGGTCCGTCGACGGTCGTGCTGGTCGGCAGTTTCAGGATTCTGATCTTGCCGTAGTCCTTCGAACCGGCCTCGGAGTCCACCGACATGAACGCGCTGAGGTTGTCCCGGCCGTTGGGCGTGAACGTCGTCGACAGCGAGAACGTCTGCGCGCTCTGGTCCGGCATCTTCATGCTCAGGTAGTACGGCGGCACCGCGTCGCCCGACTTGTTGGTCGGATCGTCGGGCACCTGCCACACCTCGCTGCCGGTCAGGAACGTCTGGGCGTCCGTCACGTGGTAGCGGGTGAGCAGTTCGCGCTGCACCTTGAACAGGTCCTGCGGGTAGCGGAGATGGTCCATCAGGTCCTGCGAGACGGCACTCCTCGGCTGCACCGTGCCCGGGAAGGCCTTCATCCAGGTCTTCAGCACCGGGTCCTCGGTGTCCCACTGGTAGAGCTTGACCTCGCCGGTGTACGCGTCGACGGTCGCCTTCACCGAGTTGCGGATGTAGTTGACCTGGTTCTGCTGGGCCACCACCGCACGCGAGTTGTTGTTCGCGGTCAGCGAGTCCGCGGTGGTGTCACCGAGGGTCGTACGGGAGGCGTAGGGATAGCCGTTCGACGTCGTGTAGGCGTCGACGATCCACTGGATCCGGCCCTTCACCACCGCCGGGTACGCGTCGCCGTCGATGGTCAGCCAGGGGGCGACCGCCTCCACGCGCTCCTTGGGCGTGCGGTTGTACAGGATCCGCGAGCCCTCCCCGATCGCGCCGGAGTAGAGGATCTGCGGCTCGTTGAACGCCACCGCGTACGCGGCCCGGTTGATCGGGCTGGAGAGACTCACCCCGCTCCTGCCCGCGTAGCTGGTGGTCTTCTCACCGCTGTCGTCGGAGTAGTCGATCTCCTTCTGGGGACCGCCGACGATCGAGTAGGTGTTGGTCTTCTCGCCGTAGTAGATCCGCTGCTGGTAGGTCCCCAGGTCGCCCGTGGACGGCAGGTCGGACTCGGTGAAGACCGGCTGGCCCTGGCTGTCGGCCTCGGTGCCCTTGGCGGCGACCACGCCGTAGCCGTGCGTGTAGCGGAAGTGGTCGTTGATCCAGTTGTTCTTCGGGATGCCGGCGAGGTTCAGCTCACGCAGGCCGATGACGGTGTCCTGGACCTTGCCGTCCTTGGTGTAGCGGTCCACGTCCAGATTGGTCGGGAACGCGTAGTAGTTCCGCATCTGCTGGAGCTGCTGGAACGTGGGCGAGACGATGTTCGGGTCCATGATCCGGATGCTCGCCGTGGCGCCGACGTCGTCCCGGAGCCTGGTCTTGTCCGTGGTCGTGCTCTTGCCCTTGTACTCGGTGACCTGGGTGTCGTCGATGCCGTACGCCTCGCGGGTCGCCTTGAGGTTCTTCTGGACGTACGGCGCTTCCTTGGCCTGCTCGTTCGGCTGGACCTGGAACTTCTGGACGATCGCCGGGTACAGGCCGCCGATGAGGATCGCCGACAGGACCATCAGGCCGAAGCCGATGACGGGCAGCTGCCAGGTGCGCCGCCACAGGGTGGCGAAGAACAGCAGCGCGCAGATGACGGCGATGCAGAAGAGGATCGTCTTGGCCGGCAGGTACGCGTTCGCGTCGACGTACCTGAGGCCCGTCCAGTTGTCGGTGGCCTTGAAGTCGCTGGATTTGACGGCCAGTCCGTACCGGTCGAGCCAGTAGGCGACCGCCTTGAGGGCGACGAAGAAACCGAGCAGCACCGAGAGGTGACCGGTGGCGGCACCGGTGGCGCGCGCGCCGGGGCTGGTGACGCGCAGCCCGCCGTACAGGTAGTGGGTGAGCGCGGCCGCGATCAGGGAGAGGATCGCGGTGGCGAAGCCGAAGCCCAGCAGGAACCGGTACCAGGGCAGGTCGAAGGCGTAGAAGGAGACGTCGAGGTGGAACTGCGGGTCCTTCTGGTGGAAGGGCACCCCGTTCACCCACATCAGCCAGGTGCGCCACTGACCGGCCGCGGAGGCGCCGGCGATCAGCCCGACCAGCGCGGTGACCGCGAGCAGCAGCCACTTCTTGTACGGCGCGATGCCCATCCGGTAGCGGTCCAGGCTCTGCTGCTCCATGGACATGGCGCTCAGCGGCGGCCGCAGCCGGTGCGCGAGCCAGACGTTGAAGCCCACCGCGGCCGCCATCAGCAGCCCGAAGACGAAGAACAGCCCGATCTTCGTCCACAGGGTGGTGGTGAACACCGAGGAGTAGTGCACCGACCGGTACCAGAGCCAGTCCGTCCAGAAGCCCGCGAACATGGTGAACGCCATGCCGAGTACGGCAAGGACGCCCAGTGTCAGGAGCAGGGTCCGGACGCGCCGGGACGGCCGGCCCGCTCTCATCCGCGGCCCCGTCGGGCCTCCGCCGCGGTCCGGCATCTGGAAAGCCAAGGTGCGCACCTCGAAGTTCGCTGTTTGATCCGCTGATGATCCGCTGTTGTTGCGTCAGACCCTCTGGTTCGGGGGCCGGACGTGGCCCCCCGTGATCGTGGGGCCACACCTATGCAACTTACTCACGACTTACTCGGTTCCCGATTCCGGCCATGAACGAGGCAGGATTGTGACCATGTCCAACACTCCCATGGCAGCGAACCCGCTCACCCGGGCCGTACTCGAGATCGACGAGTACGCCTCCGGCCTCGGCTGGGACCAGCCCGCTCGCCTCTTCGCCCTCGTCGACACCGCACGGCTGCGCACCCAGGAACCGGCTCTCGCCGCCCAGCTCGGTCTGGAGGACGAGTCCGCGACCACCGGTCTCACCCCGATCGAGCAGGACGAAGTGCCAACGGACAAAGCGCTGGACGAGTTCCTCGGTACCATCGCCTGGCCGGACGCGGTGGTCGGCTGCGCGCTCACGGTGGAGCGGCTGATGCTGCCGCCGTCCGCCGAGACCCAGGTGCCGGAGGGGCTGAGCGAGGCCAAGCTGGCCACGTGGGTGGCACAGCACCCCGGCCGGCAGGAGGTCCGGATGACGGTCGGCGTGCTGCGGGACGGCAGCCGCGACTCGGCGGTCCGGCTGCGCGAGAAGGACTCCCCGACGGAGGTCCTCACCGGCCCGGACCTGGTCCCGGGCCTGGCGGAGGCGCTGAAGGCCACCTTCGCGGACTGAGCCCCTCGCACCCGGCCCGCACCCGGCCCGTGTGCGGCCGCATACGGCACCGGGGGCGGCCCCTCGTCAGGAGGGGCGCCCCCGGGCCTTTCAGGTCCCCTGCGGGCCCTCAGCTCTTGGTGCCGCACTTCGGCAGGGCGGCGGTGTCCCCGTCGCGGATGTCCTTGAGGGCGCCGAGGGCGTCGTCGATCGTCTTGACCTTGACCAGGGTGAGCCCGCCCGGGGTGTCCTTCGCGGCCTCGGCGCAGTTGTCGGCCGGGGTCAGGAAGTACTGGGCGCCCTTGCTGCGCGCCCCGATCGTCTTCAGGGAGATGCCACCGATCGGGCCGACCGTGCCGTCGTCCGCGATCGTGCCGGTGCCCGCGACGAACTTGCCGCCGGTGAGGTCGCCCGGGGTGAGCTTGTCGTAGATGCCGAGCGCGAACATGAGGCCGGCGCTCGGCCCCCCGACGTCGGCGAGCTTGATGTCGATGGAGAACGGGAACGTGTGATCGGTCCCGGCGGAGATCCCGACGATGGCTCGCTTCTCGCCGCCGGTGGAGGTGGTCGTGGTCAGCGTGACCTGCTCGGTCCTGGTGGCCGTCCTGTGCGCCTTCTCGGCGGCGGCCTGTTCCTTGGCCGGTACGACCGTGAACACGACGTCCTCGCCGGGCTTGTGCTTGGTCACCAGCGTGGCGACATCGGCCGGCTGCCTGACCGCCGTACCGTCGACGGCCTTGATCACGTCGCCGGCGTGCAGCTTGCCCTCCGAGGGCGAGCCCTTGAGGACCGTCGAGACGATCACCCAGGACTTCACCGGGACACCCAGCTCCTTCAGGGCGGCGACCTTCGCGCTCTCCTGGGACTCGCTGAACTCCTCGGCGTTCTCCTGGGTGGACTGCTGCTCGGTCTTGCCGTCCGGGTAGAGCGTGTCGTGCGGCACGACCTTGTTGTCGTGCGAGAGCCACCCGTAGACGGCCTCCACGAGGTTCATCTTGTAGTCGGCGCTGGTGACCCGGACCGTTGTCATGTTCAGGTGTCCGGAGGTCGCGTAGGTCTTGTGGCCGGAGATCTGCAGCACCGGCTCGCCGCCGTGGTCCCCGAGCGTGTTCACGGTCGGGCCGGGGGACATCTCCGAGTACGGCACGGTGATGAGCACTCCGGCGCACAGGAGTGCGATCAGCATCAGGGTGGAGGCGAGCATCGTCGCGGTGCGGCGTGGCATGCGAAGACAGTACGGGACGTGTCTGTCAGCGCACCGTCAGGGCCACCCGCCGGGCACGCCTCAGCTGCGGGAGTGGGACCTCTCCATGGCCTCGCGGAACCGCGCGTATCCGTCGAGTTCGGGCCCGTCGCTGCGGGCTCCCCTGGTCCGGTTGGCCCAGCTGCCCCACAGACCGGCGGCGACCGCGGCCACAAGCGGAATCAGCAACCAGACAAGCGCCCCCATGCCGACCTCCCAACCCCATGACCGTCCGCGACTGACTGATCAGCAGATTAATCGTCTGCACTGACAACGCTCACGTGGGGGGTACGGTTACGCAACCGGAGGCCGGACAGGTGTTCTTCAGCAGGCCCCGACCCATTCCTCCGTCCCATCCGAGAACTTCTGGTGCTTCCAGATGGGCACTTCGTGCTTGATGTCGTCGATCAGCTTCCGACAAGCCTCGAAGGCGTCTCCGCGATGCGGACACGACACGCCGACGACCACGGCGAGATCACCCACCCGCAGGTCTCCCACCCGGTGCACCGCGGCCAGCGCCCGCACGGGGTACTCGGCGACGATCTTCTCGGCGATCCGCCGCATCTCGCTCTCCGCACTGGGATGACACGAATAGCCGAGCGCGTCCACGTCGGCGCCCCCGTCGTGGTTGCGCACGGTCCCCACGAACAGCGCGACACCCCCGGCCGCGTCGTCCCCCACGGCCGCGAAGACCTCGTCCACCGACAGCGCGTCCTCCCGGATCCCGATCAGCTTGACGGGATCTTCGGCACCCAGCTCACCGGGATGATCGTTCACAGCAGCCATACCCCCATCGTGCCGCAAGCCCGGGAGTAGGGGGAATACGCCCGACCACCGGCGCACGCGCGCGCACGTTTGGAGACTCCTACGAACTCCCGGCTCGCCGCCCGCGGCCCGCGGTCAGATCCGCCGTCGGGCCTTGCGTGCCCGTCGGACCACCGCCGCCGCGCCCAGCAGGGCCACTGTGGCGCCCGCCGCGCCCGCGGCCGTCGCGTCCTTGCGGCCGAGCCGCCGCCCGACCACCGTGTGCCGTCCGGCCACCTCCTCCAACAGCTCGGCGAGGACCTCCTCGTTGGTCCACCGCGGCCGCCACCCGGCCTCGTGCAGCCGGCTGCCGCTCACCACCCACGGATACATCGTGTAGGCGAGATCCCCGGCGGGCGACGGCGTCAGCCCGATCCGGTGCAGCCGGGCCGCGGCGCCCAGCGCCACCGCCGAGGGCAGCTCCATCCGCCGGATCCCGCTGAGCTCCTCGACCTCTTCCTGCTCCAGCCATCCGTCGCAGCCGACGGCGAGCTCCCCGTCGACCTGCTCCAGGACTGCGTACTCCAGCGCGCTGCACAGGTCCTCGACGTGACAGAACTGCCAGGCGGGTCGCGAACCGGCGACGACAAGCAGCCGAGGCGACTCGAAATACCTGGTCAGCGCGGTGTCCGTGCCTCCGACCAGCACCGCCGGGCGCACGACGGTGACATTGAGCCCGGGGTGCGCGCGGGGCGCCCGGCGGGCGAGCCGCTCGATCTCCAGCAGGTCCCCCACGCCGGTCGCCTCCGCCGTGGCGCGCAGCTCCGCGTCCTCGGACAGCGGCAGCTCGTTGTCCGGGAGCGCGCCGTAGACCATCGCGGAGGTGCACAGCACCACGCGGTGCACCCCGGCCGCCGCCGCCGCGGTCAGCACGGTCTGCGTGCCGCGCACGTTGTAGGCCGTACGGGCGGCCGGATCGGTCTCCAGATCCAGGTCGAGCGCGAGATGCACCACCACGTCGGCCCCGCGGAGCTTGTCCGCGATGGCCGGATCCCGCACGTCGAGGATGTGCCACTGGGCGTCCGCGCACTCCCCGCGCCGCTCGTCGATGGCGATGACCCGCTTGACCCCCTCGGACGCGGCCAGCCGCTCGGTGAGCAGCGCGCCGACCCCGGTCGCGGCGCCGGTGACGGCGACGACGGGCCCGCGCACGGCGGCAGGGGTTGACGGGTTTCGCGCTGCGCGAACCTGCGGATCTGGGGAACTCACCGGGCGTCTCCAGCGGTTGTCTTCAGTACGAGCGTGAGGGACGCGTACGTACCAGGTGGCATCCATCCTGCCGCAGGCCGACTGTCGGCGAAGCACCGAGGCCCGATCGGGTCGAGGTGTCTACGCTGGGTGGTGTTGTCGGGCAGCCGCGCCGCCGGGAGAGAACCGGTGGCCTTACCAGCCGAGGATTCCCGTGAGTGACACCCCATTCGGTTTCGGCCTTCCGCCGGAGGAGCCGGAAGACGGCGACGAGGGCAAGAAGAAGGACCAGCAGAGCGGTGGTGGGCAGGGACCGGCCAACCCGTTCGGTTTCGGCACACCCGGGGCCGGCGGCTTCGGCGGCCCCGGCGCCGACAATCCGTTCGCTGCCATGTTCGGTTCGCTGAACCCCACCGACCTGGGCGCCGCCTTCCAGCAGCTGGGCCAGATGCTCTCGTACGAGGGCGGCCCGGTGAACTGGGACATGGCCAAGCAGATCGCCCGCCAGACGGTCTCCCAGGGCACCTCGGACGGCGTCAAGGACGCGAGCGTGGGCCCTTCCGACCGCACGGCGGTCGAGGAGGCGGTCCGGCTGGCCGACCTGTGGCTGGACGACGTGACGTCGCTGCCGTCCGGTTCCGGCTCGGCCGTGGCGTGGTCGCGCGCCGAGTGGGTCGAGGCGACGCTGCCCGCCTGGCAGGAGCTGGTGGACCCGGTCGCCGAGCGGGTCGGCGCCGCGATGGGCGACGTCCTGCCGGAGGAGATGCAGGCCATGGCCGGCCCGCTGATCGGCATGATGCGCTCGATGGGCGGCGCCATGTTCGGCACGCAGATCGGGCAGGCCGTCGGGGTGCTCGCGGGCGAGGTCGTCGGCTCGACCGACATCGGCCTGCCGCTCGGCCCGATCGGCCGGGCCGCGCTGCTGCCGGCGAACGTCGAGGCGTTCGGCAAGGACCTCGGCGTCCCCAAGGAGGAGGTGCGGCTGTATCTCGCGCTGCGCGAGGCGGCCCATCAGCGCCTGTTCGCACACGTCCCGTGGCTGCGCTCGCACCTGTTCGGCGCGGTCGACGGGTACGCGCGCGGGATCAAGGTCGACACCGCCAAGCTGGAGGACGTGGTCGGCCAGTTCGACCCGCAGAACCCCGAGCAGCTTCAGGACGCGCTCCAGCAGGGCATGTTCCAGCCCGAGGACACGCCCGAGCAGAAGGCGGCCCTGGCCCGTCTGGAGACGGCGCTGGCCCTCGTCGAGGGCTGGGTCGACGCGGTGGTCCACGCGGCGGCCAAGCCGCGCCTGTCGTCCGCCGACGCGCTGCGCGAGACGCTGCGCCGGCGCCGTGCCACGGGCGGTCCCGCGGAGCAGACGTTCGCCACGCTGATCGGCCTGGAACTGCGCCCGCGCCGGCTGCGGGACGCCTCCCGCCTGTGGGCCTCGCTCACCGACGCGCGCGGTGTCGACGGCCGGGACGGCCTGTGGGAGCACCCGGACATGCTGCCGACGGCGAGCGACCTCGACGACCCGGACGGCTTCGTGCACCGCGAGCAGCTGGACTTCTCCGAGCTGGACAAGATGCTCGGCGAGGCGGCCCAGAAGCCCGACCTGCGCAAGAAGGACGACCAGGCGGAGGGCGACCAGGCAGAGGGCGACGACACCGAATGAGCCTGTACGACGACGCGGTCCTCGTCCTCAAGGGGTACGAGGACCAGGAAGAGCTGCGTCAGGACTACCTGGACCACCTCGCCGCGCACCCCGACGGCATGTGGAAGGCGTGTCACGCGGGGCATGTGACGGCGAGCGCGCTGGTCGTCGACCCCGAGCAGGGCCGGGCGCTGCTGACCCTGCACCGGAAGCTGCGGATGTGGCTGCAGATGGGCGGCCATTGCGAACCGGGCGACGCCACGCTGGCCGCGGCGGCCCTGCGGGAGGCGACCGAGGAGTCCGGGATCCCCGGGCTGACGCTGCTGGACGGCGGTCCGGTGCGCCTGGACCGGCACCCGATCCCGGCGCCGTGCCACTGGCACTTCGACGTCCAGTACGTGGCCGTGGCCCCGCAAGGCGCCATCCATGCGATCAGCGACGAGTCCCTGGACGTGCGCTGGTTCGCCTACGACGAGGTCGCCGAGGTCGCCGACGGTTCGGTCGTACGCCTGCTGGAGGCGGCCCGAGCGCGGCTCTGAACTGCTCAACCGCGCGGGCCTGTGCCGAGGCCTGGGTAAGGGGCGCCCGCCGAGGCGTGCGCCCCTTACCCGGGGGCGTCAGCTCCAGGCGTTCCCCTGGTTCATACCGCGCGCGCCCTGCTGGCCCATCCCGAACTGGGCGGCGAGGCCCTGGCCGATCTGGGCGCCCTGCGGAGGCAGCAGTTCACTCGGCTGGACCAGCGCGAAGCCACTTCCCATGAAGCTCAGCTCCCAGCCCTCACCGGTGCTGCCGCGACGCCGCCACACGCCCGAGGAGTGCGTCTGGGCCTGCATCTGGACGCGCAGCCCGGTGGACCAGGCGACGATCGCGTCGGCGTCGCAGTTGACGTACTTGTCGGGGGTGACCTGCATCAGCAGCGGCGCGCCCGAGGTCATCAGGGCGACCTTGCCGCGTCCGGTGATGTTGAGCTGGTACTTCCCGGAGCCGGAGATGCCGTAGAGGCTGTCCACGGCGACCACCTCGTAGTGCAGCGAGGAGTCCATGGCGAGGACGTAGCCGCTGTCCACGGTCAGGCCCTCCTGCTCCACGTCCAGGACGTGCACGTGCTGGGCGAGGTTGGCGAGGTAGACCGTGCCCTGCCCGTGGCAGCGCATCAGGTCCAGGCCCTCGCCGGTGTACGCACGCGCGCGTGACTGCTGGTTGTTCGTGTACTCGGCGTCGAACTCGACGAGCCCCTGGTAGGCGACCATCGTGCCCTTGCGGGCGAGGACGTCGTCGTGGCCCTCCAGGACGACCCGCAGCATCTGCTTGTTCTGCAGGCTGTAGCGGTCCCGGGCCTGGGAGTCGTTGAACGCGAAAAGCGGGCTCTGCATGATTCTCTGGCTCCCCCTCAGCCCCGGAAACGAAGGCGGTCGGTGCTGTCCTCGCTGGGCTGGACGACGACGATGCCCTGCCCGGAGAAGGCCATCTGGAAGGCCTCGCCGCTGCCCCGGCCGATCAGGGACTGCGCCTTGAAGCTGCGCTTGCCCTTCACCTTGAGGTTCGGCGACCAGGCGACCAGCGCGTCCGGGTCGACGTACGTCTCGTCCTCGCCGCCGCCGCAGTCGACGACGATCGGCTTGCCCCGGGAGGTCAGCGCGACCCAGCCCTGCCCGGAGATCTTGGTGTTCCACAGGCCCTGGCCGGCGAACTTCGCGAGCCCCTTCACGCGCTCCACGCCCCACGTGAGGTGAGCGTCGAAGGCGAGCAGGTTGGTGGCGTTGACGGAGATGCCGTCGCCGTTGAGGTTGATGACGACGACGTTCGCGCCGTAGTCGGCGAGGTAGAGCAGTCCGTCGCCCGAGCACTTCATCAGCGGCGCGCCCTCGCCGGTCATCCAGTCGCGGGCGATCTGGCGGACGGCCGGCGGGTTGGGCTCGTACTGGACGAAGCCCTCGTAGGCGACCATCGACCCCACACGCGCGAGGAGGTCGCTGCCGGTCTGCATGGCGACCTTCAGCATGTGGTCGCCGTGGTTCTCCATGCGGGCGGTGACGGGTGCGGGGGCGTAGCCCGCGAGCGGCTGGTTCATGACGGGCTCCCTCAGACCTCGTACGGCTGGACCACGATGAAGTTGCCGGGGGCGCCCCGGAACTGCAGGTTGACGCTCTCACCGGTGTCGCCGGGATAGGCGTTGCGGCGCATCCGGACCTGGCTGGAGACGATCACCTGGGAGGCCGCCGACCAGGCGACCACGGCGTTGCAGTCGGCGAACGTCGTCGGTGTCACGGGCAGCACGACGGGCGTGCCGTGCGTCTTGACGACGATCGTGCCGGTGCCCTGGAACTGCATCGTGAACAGCGCGCCGCCCGGAATGCCGTGCCCCTCGATGCGGCGGACCTCGTACTGGAGGCTCTCGTCGAAGGCGAGGACGCTTTCGGCGGAGACACAGATCGCGTCGCCCTGGAGCTCGATGGGGTGCAGATAAGCGGAGTTCTCGGCGAGGAACACCTGGCCGTTGCCGGTGCAGCGCATCAACTGCATCTCCTGGCCGGTCGCGTTGCCCACGATCCGGCCGGCGAACCCGGCGCCCTTGTAACCGAAGTCGACCTTGCCCTGGTAGAGCACCATGCTGCCCTGCCGGGCCAGCGCCGGCTGGCCGCCCATGCCGAGGTCGACCCGGACGAGCTTGCTGTTCTGCTGCGTCCAGCGCTGCCCGGTGGGCGTCTCCTTGAACTTCTGGAGCGCCGCGCCCACTCCGGCACCGCCCTGCGGAGTGCCTTGCGGGACTCCGTAGGTCTGCTGGCCGGGCACCTGCCCGAACGGCGGCTGCTGGCCGTATCCCGGGGGCGGGGCCGGGGCCTGCGGGTATCCGGGCTGCGGCGGCGACGGAGGCTGGCCGTAGCCGGGCGGCACGGGCGCGCTCGGGGCGGGCGGCTGACCGTAGGGCGCCGGCGCCGGGGGCGGCACGGTGCCGGGGCCGGGCGGGGCCAGCGGGGCGATGACGGTGGGCGCGCCGTGCATGTTCGGAACCGGCGCGGGGCCGGGTGCCGGGGGCGGGGCGAAGCCCTGGGGCGCGGGAGCGGGCGCGGGGGGTGCCGGGGCGGGCGCCGGGGCCGGGGCGGGGGCGGCGAAAGCGGGCGGCGCGAATCCGGGCGCGGTCCCGGCCTGCGACGGCTGCGGCTGCGGCGCGGGGGGCTCCTCCTCCGCCACCACCTCGCCACCGAAGTTCTTCAGCAGCGCCTCCAGACCGCCGTCGAAGCCCTGCCCGACGGCGGCGAAGCGCCACACGTCCTTCAGGTAGAAGTCGCCCAGCATCACGGCGCGTTCGGTGGAGAACTCCGAGCCGTCGAAGGAGTAGCGGGCCACCTCCTCGCCGCCCGCGACGATCCGGATGTATCCGGGGGCGACCTGCGACATCTGTCCGGCGCCGTCGAGGGTCGCCGTGAACGCAAGCTTCTGGATCTGCGGCGGGATCCGGTCCAGCGTGACCCGGAAGGACTCCGTGTCGCCCGCCTGGGCACCCAGCAGCTGGATGGACTCCTCGGGGGACTTCGGCTGGTTGAAGAAGACGAAGTACCGGTCGTCCGAGAGCCGTTCGTCGGCGTCCAGCCCGAAGCAGCTGATGTCGAAGGACAGTCCGGGCCCGGCGATCTGCACACCTACGTACAGATCCGTGCCCGCCGTCAGGTCACTGATCCTGGCCTTGTGGCCGCGTTGGAATTCCCTGGCCATGCGCTACGACCGTCCCCCATCCCGAATGTGAGTGCGTCGCGCCAGGCTAACGGCTAACGCGGACATCGGCGGAAGTCGGTACAGACCCGGTACACAACCGGACTCGGCAGGCTCCGAAGGGAACGCCTGCGAGGCGTGTCACTCGTCGCGGGCGCCGGGCGGGTGGGGGAGCCGGTCGGCGGCTACCACTCCTTCGAGGTAGCCCCGGGCCCGCTCGGTGCGCGGATACGCCTCCAGGAGCCGCCAGAAGTCGGGACCGTGCCCCGGTACCAGCAGATGTGCCAGTTCATGGCAGAGCACATAGTCGACGACGTACTCGGGCATGCCCTGGAGCCGGTGCGACAGGCGGATGCTGCCCTCGGCCGGGGTGCAGGAGCCCCAGCGGGTGTTCTGGTTGGTGACCCAGCGCACCGAGGCGGGGCGGGCCCGGCCGTCGAAGTACTGGGCCGAGAGCCGCTCGGCACGCTCGGTCAGTTCGGCGTCGCCCAGCACGCGCTTGCTCTCCTGGGCGGCGAGCTTGTTGAGCATGACGGTGACCCAGCGTTTCTCCTCCGCTTCGGACATCCGGGCGGGGATCAGTACGACGGTGCGATCGCCCTCGCGGTACGCGGAGACCGTCCGGCGGCGCCGGGCGCTTCTGCGGACCTCGATCGCGCTCACCCCCAAGCCGCTGGGCGGCTGGCTCGTCATGCTGCGCTGTGGGTTTCCGGCGCTGTGCAGTGGGTCGGCGGGCACGCCCCGACGTTACCCGCTGCACAAGGGGGAAGTCCCGGGTCCGGGACGGTTCGATCCCGATCCCCCACCATGCGTTTGATTTGTACGACGAACACCCACCGCCTGTGGACAACTTTCGGCGGCCGCCGAACGGGCCGGGCATGCTGGCAGACGTCGGGGGAGCGTGACCGGCTCCACCCGCAGACGGGGATCTTCCATGACTTTTCGACATCTACGGGGGACCGGCATGAGCTACTTCGGAAACTGGCGAGAGCCACGGGGAACCGGCGCGAGCTGCGGGGGTCTGTCATGCATCCGCTGGTGAAGCCCGCGCTCCGGCGCGGCTGGCGTGATCTCAACACGGTGCAGTTCGGGATGACGCCGGCGCACGCGATGACGCTCGGGCCGATGGACACCGCCACCGGCAGCTTCCTCGACCTGCTCGACGGCGCCCGCGGGCTCGCGCTGCTGCGTGCCGAAGGACGGCGCATGGACCTGCCGGACGGGCACGTCGACGCGCTGGTGGAACGGCTGTCACGGGCCGGGCTCGTCGACGACGCGCACGGCGGCGGGCAGGCCGCGGCGGCGCTGCGCGCGAAACAGGAGGTCCTGGACCGGCTCGGTCCCGATCTCGCCTCGCTGTCCCTGATCACTCCGGAGCCGGGCGGGGCGATCGACCGGCTGGCGGCCCGGCGCGTCCTGCGGGTGCAGGTGCGGGGCGCGGGGCGGGTCGGTGTCACGCTGGCCGCGCTGCTGTCGGGGGCGGGTGTCGGTGAGGTGGACGTGCGGGACGTGGGCCGCGTCCAGCAGTGGGACGTGGCGCCGGGCGGCCTGCCCGCGGAGGCGGTCGGCGAGCGGCGGGACGAGGCCGCCCGCAGAGTCGTCCGCCGGGCGGCCCCGGGCCGCCCGCCGCGCCGTGCGGAGCCCGCCGACGAGGAGCCCGGCTTCTCCCTGGTGATCATCGCGCCGCGTGACGACGTCCTGGTGCACGCCCCGGACGCACGCGCCGCCGAACCGCTCATGGCCTCCGGGACACCGCACCTCTACACGGGTGTCGTGGAGGGCACCGGCGTCGTCGGCCCGCTCGTCCTGCCCGGCGGGACCGGCTGTGCCCGCTGTCTGCACGAGCACCGCTCGGACCGGGACCCGGCCTGGCCACGCCTGATCGCGCAGTGGCGGTCCGGGCAGGCCCGCCGGGTGGGGGCCTGTGATCTGACGCTGGCGACAGCCGTCGCGGGGCTGGCCGCCGCGCATGCTTTGGCCTTCCTCGACGGGGAGTCGCCGTCCGGTACCGGAGTGCGCTGGGAGGCCTCCGTGCCGGCCCTGCACTGGCATGCGCGGCCGGTCCGGCCGCATCCCGCATGCCCGTGCGGAACGGCGGAGAAAGCTAAAGGGGAGCACTCATCAACCAACGAGGCTCCACACGAGACAATGGTGGTGCAACGGCCGTCGGCGGACCGGTGAAGCCACACGGACGCAGCGCGGCCGACTGGGACTTGGAGGGCGCATGTCTGATCTTCCCCGCAAGGCGGTCACCCGGACCGCCAAGCTCGCCGCGCTCCCGCTCGGCATCGCCGGCCGGGCGACCTGGGGTCTGGGCAAGCGCATCGTGGGTGAGTCCGCGGAGATCGTCGGCCGCGAACTGCAGCAGCGCACCGCGGAACAACTCTTCAAGGTCCTCGGCGAATTGAAAGGCGGGGCGATGAAGTTCGGGCAGGCCCTGTCCGTCTTCGAGTCCGCCCTTCCCGAGGAGGTCGCCGGCCCCTACCGCGCGGCCCTCACCCGGCTCCAGGACGCCGCACCGCCGATGCCGACCCGCACCGTGCACGCGGTGCTCGCCGAGCGCTTGGGCGAGGACTGGCGGGAGCTGTTCCTGGAGTTCGAGGAGAAGCCCGCGGCGGCCGCCTCGATCGGCCAGGTGCACCGGGCGGTGTGGCACGACGGCCGGGTGGTCGCGGTCAAGGTGCAGTATCCGGGTGCCGGCGAGGCCCTGCTGTCCGACCTCGGGCAACTGAGCCGTTTCGCCCGTCTGTTGGGTCCACTGATCCCGGGTATGGACATCAAGCCCCTGATCGCGGAGCTGCGCGACCGGGTCTCCGAGGAGCTGGACTACGCCCTGGAGGCGCAGGCCCAGTCGGCGCACGCGGAGGAGTTCGCGGACGACCCCGACGTGGTGGTCCCCGCGGTGGTGCACCAGTGCGACCAGGTCCTGGTCACGGAGTGGATCGACGGAATACCGCTCTCCGAGATCATCTCGGAGGGCACCCAGGAGCAGCGCGACCGGGCCGGTCAGCTGCTGGCCCGGTTCCTGTTCTCGGGCCCGGCCCGCACCGGCCTGCTGCACGCCGACCCCCACCCGGGCAACTTCCGGCTGCTGCCCGGTGGGCCGGAGGACGAGGAGGAGTGGCTCCTGGGTGTGCTGGACTTCGGCACGGTCGACCGTCTCGCCGGCGGCCTGCCCGCCCCGATCGGCGACTCCCTGCGGATGACACTGGACGGTGATGCCGAGGCGGTCTACGAGCTGCTGCGCGCCGAGGGGTTCGTCAAGGACTCCATAGAGCTGGACCCCGACGCGGTCCTCGACTATCTGCTGCCGATCATCGAACCGGCGCAGGTCGATGAGTTCACCTTCACCCGCACCTGGATGCGCAGCCAGGCGGCCCGTATCGCGGACCCCCGCAACCCCGCCCACCAGCTGGGCAAACAGCTCAACCTGCCGCCTGCCTACCTGCTGATACACCGGGTGACCCTGAGCACCATCGGCGTGCTGTGCCAGCTGGGCGCGACGGTGCGGTTGCGGGAGGAACTGGAGGGGTGGCTGCCCGGGTTCCTGCTCGAAGAGGCCGAAGAAACGGAAGACGTCGCCGATGCCGTGGCGGCCGAGGTGGTGGAGGCGGCCGCGGAGGCCCAGTAGAAGGAGCGCGGGGCGGTGATCACCACCAGGACGAGTCATGCCGGCCCTCGATCGCTCTGAGGTGCTCCCGGGAGCAGGCGTCGCACAGGAACTCGCGGACGCCGTTCTCCACGGAGCAGGTCCAGGTGGCGGGCGAGGGCCGTCGGCCGGGGTGCCGCAGCGGGCACACACCGGGGTGGGGGCTCCGTCGCGGAGCCATCGTGATCACTGCCTCCGGGAGGACTCGCCACCCGGCGACGCAACGCCGCGGCATCGCATCCGCGGGCACAACGCACCGCGGGGGCCGGTCCGTTCGGACGGACCGGCCTCCGCGGGAAGCTTTCTCCTCCCGCAGCCGGGAGGCCACCGCCTCAGGTGTTCGGGATCACTGCATGACGGCCATGGCGAGCGCACGGCGGGCGCGCATCGAGGCGCGCTCGGCCCGGCGCTGCATCCGGCGAGCGGTCGCCAGGCGCGCGGCCCGGTTTTCCCGCTCGGCCTCGTGCAGTCGCTCGCGCATATGCGCACGAGCCAGGGCTTCTGGGATGAGTTGCATTTCGCGGGTCCTGTTCTGACGCGAACCGGTGGTCGTACCGGCGTGGGTGAAGTCTGGGATCGCGGAGCCGGTGGGCTCGCTGACGGACGGCTTCATCGGGGCCTGCTTCTTGGGATCGTGCGTGAGGGGACGGTCGATCGTTCCGTGGATGTTCATGCCGAGACCGGGTTCTTGCGCGGGCGGCCACGCGGCCGCTTGCGGGCGACGACAACACCCTGGACGAACAGCTCGCCACCCCAGACACCCCAGGGCTCGCGCCGCTCCTTGGCGCCGGCGAGGCAGGCCTCGATCAGCGGGCAGGTGCGGCAGAGGGACTTGGCGTACTCGACGTCCGCCGGCGACTCCGCGAAGAAGACCTCCGGGTCGTAGGAACGGCAGGGGACGGGCACGCCGAGGTTCTCGATGGCGTCGTCGAGCGCGGTGAGCGCGGTGAGGGGGATCAAGGTGGAGTCCTCCGTGGAGCCGGGCGGCGGGTTCGTTTGGGAAGGCGGTACGGACGGGGCGTGCGCTTCGAGTTGCACGGCTGTTGTTCCTCGTCTGGTCGTGCCGGTCGGGTTGGACCGGTTGGCGGCTGGTACCGGGTTCTGCTCGTGCCCGAGGCTCCTTCGCCGTTCGTCCCTGTGGTGGGGACAAACAGAAGGGCCGCGGATCCCGGATGGGGTTCCGCGGCCCTGAAGGCGCCGGCCTGATCGATTCAGGCTGGATCACTCCAGGGTTCTGGCCCACGGAAGGCCCACATCAGGTGGTGCTGCGTCGTCTGCTTCCGGCTTCCGGCACCGGCCGCCGTAAAGGCATAGGCCTGGGCCCGTGCCACTACTGCTTCCAGTGCCTCAGTCGGTCGCTCATTGCGCTCACGGACGGGAAGGCCCGCGAGGGAAACGGAGGAGGACGCCGGACGCACGGCAGGAATGCCGGACAGACCGGTGCCCAGGTTCGAGACGCCGAGCATGCACGCGGAGACGGCCGAGAGATCGGTCATTTTGGCCGCACTGATGTTGGTCTTGATGCTGATCACTGGACTCGCCTCCTCTCGGCGTCTGGGGGGACTGGGATGAGCCAGTCCACTCGGATATGCAAGTACAACACGGAACCGGGCCTTCGAGAAGGCCGCCGTTTCCGTGCCTAGAACCTATGGGGATTGCCGGGGCATGCGCAAACTATTTTTTCGACGAGTTGGCATCAGTCCCCCGCTGCGGCTCCCCCGGGCTGCCGACCTGCGCAGATGGCCAGAACATCGGCGCCGTAACGGTTGAGCTTGCGCATGCCGACGCCAGGGATCCGGGCCAACTCGCGGTCGTCATCGGGCGCGTTCTCGGCGATCGCCATCAGCGTCCTGTCGGTGAAGACGCAGAAGGCGGGCTGGCCGCTGAGCCGGGCCTGGTCCGCGCGCCACTCCCGCAGCCGCTCGTAGAGGCCCTCGTCCATGTCGGAGGGACAGTCGTCGCAGCGCATCAGTTTCATCTCACCGGCGTCGGTGAGGGTGCGTCCGCAGACCCGGCATCGGGCGGGGGTGCGCTGCGTACGGCGGGGCGCGGCCACGGGAGCGCCGGTGAAACCGCGCTCGACGCCTCCGGGGCCGGCGCCCGGACCGCGGCCGACGGTGCCGGTGGAGCCGGGACGCAGTCCGTCCAGGAAGTGGCTGGGCCTGCGGCTGGGGCGGCCGCCGGGGGTGCGGGAGAGGGACCAGGAGACATGGAGCCGCTCCCTGGCACGCGTCACGCCGACATAGAGGAGACGGCGTTCCTCCTCGATCTGCTCGTCGGTCTTCGCATAGGTGATCGGCATCATCCCCTCGGCGACACCGACCAGGAAGACGACGTCCCACTCCAGCCCCTTGGCCGAGTGCAGAGAGGCGAGGGTGACACCCTGGACGGTCGGGGCGTGCTGGGCACCCGCGCGCTCGTCGAGTTCCGTGACGAAGTCCGCGAGGGTGGCTGCGGGCCGGGCGGCCGCCACGTCGTGCGCCAGGTTCACCAGGGCGGCCAGTGACTCCCAGCGCTCCCGGACCGCGCCGGAGCCGGCCGGCGGCTCCGTGGTCCAGCCCTCCCCCGAGAGCACCGCACGCACCTGCGACGGCAGGTCGACGGTGTCGTCGAGCAGTGCGTCGTTGCCGCCGAAGCGGGCCGCGGCGCGCAGGGCGACACCCGCCTTGCGCACCTCGGGCCGGTCGAAGAACCGCTCGGCACCGCGCAGCTGGTAAGGCACGCCGGCGTCGGCGAGGGCCTGCTCATAGGTCTCGGACTGGGAATTGGTGCGGAACAGGACGGCGATCTCGGCGGCCGGGACCCCGGCGTGGACGAGTTCACGGATCCGGCGGGCGGCGCCCTCGGCCTCGGCGGGCTCGTCGGTGTACTCGGTGTAGACGGGTTCGGGTCCCGCGGGCCGCTGGGAGATCAGCTCCAGGCGGTGGTCGGCGGCCCGGCCGTGCGCCTGGGCCAGCAGGCCGTTGGCGAGGTGGACGACCTGGGGTGTGGAACGGTAGTCGCGGACCAGCTTGACGACGGTGGCCCCGGGGTGGCGGGTACGGAAGTCGAGCAGATGGTCGGGAGTTGCTCCTGTGAACGAGTAGATGGTCTGGCTGGCGTCGCCGACGACGCACAGGCTGTCGCGGTCGCCGAGCCACAGCTCCAGCAGGCGCTGCTGGAGGGGGCTGACGTCCTGGTACTCGTCGACGACGAAGTGCTGGTACTGGGCGCGGACCTGCTCGGCGATGTCCTGCCGGTCCTGCAGGACGGCGACGGTGAGCAGCAGGACGTCCTCGAAGTCGATGACCCTGCGGTCCCGCTTGAGGTCCTCGTACACCGAGTAGATCTGGGCGATCTCGGCGGCGTCCCGGGGGGCTTCGCGGCCGGCCTTCACGGCGGCGGGCTGATAGTCGGCGGGGACGGTCTGGGTGACCTTGGCCCACTCGATCTCGCCGGTGACGTCGCGCAGCTCGCCCCGGTCCAGGCGGATGCGGCAGGCGGCGGCCGCGTCGGCGACCAACTGGACCTTTCGGTCGACGAGCCGGGGCAGCGAACCACCGATGGCTTTCGGCCAGAAGAACTGGAGCTGACGCAGTGCGGCCGAGTGGAAGGTGCGGGCCTGCACCCCCTGGGCGCCGAGCTGGCGCAGCCGGCCGCGCATCTCTCCGGCGGCACGGTTGGTGAAGGTGACGGCGAGCACGCTGGACGGCTGGAGGATGCCGGCCCGTACCCCGTAGGCGATCCGGTGGGTGATCGCCCGGGTCTTGCCGGTACCCGCTCCGGCCAGCACGCACACCGGCCCGTGCAGGGCGGTCGCCACCTCGCGCTGCTCGGGGTCGAGCCCATCGAGCACCGCGTCGGCAGAGTCCGGTACCTGCGGGAAGAGGGAGGAATGCGTTGCTGCTGTCACACAGCCATGCTGCCAGGTCGCCGGAGAATGCCGTGCCGGTTGTCCACAGGCGACCCCTCGCAGTCGTACTAATACGGCAGACGTCACCCGGGGCCGGTGCTGCGGGAATGGCGGACGGGCCGCGTACGTTCCCCTCCTGGACGAACTTCCCCGACCTGCCGAAGGAGCGCGAGCGAGATGCAGGGCACTGTGACGATGTACAGCACCACGTGGTGCGGCTACTGCCGCCGGCTGAAGAGCCAGATGGACCGCGAGGGCATCGCGTACACCGAGATCAACATCGAGCAGGACCCGGATTCGGCCGCGTTCGTGGAGAAGGCGAACGGCGGAAACCAGACGGTCCCGACGGTGCTCTTCTCCGACGGCTCGACGCTGACGAACCCCTCGCTGGCCCAGGTCAAGCAGAAGATCAGCGCGTAGTCCCTCTTCGCAACTCCCGCGTTTAGGCGCGTTGTTCTTCGCGTTCTTCGCGCAAGGCGGTCCCTGGTCCTGTTCAGGGACCGCCTTCGTGTGTCCCGTCCGGCTTGTCCCACACGAGGGTGTAGCGCCACAGCAGCCGGCGCCGGTACCGGCGTCCGGGAAGCACGTGCGCGGTGGCCCGCCGGACCTCTCTCCAGTTCATGATCGGGTCCTTCACGGGCATGCCGGACGGCTCGCGCTCGCCGCCGCGCCTGAGCGCCCGCAGCGCCAGCGCCACCGGGACCCCGCATCCGCTGATCACCCGGTCCAGGAGGGTGCGGTTGTGCGCCAGGCCGACGACGACCAGCCGGCCGCCGGGTGCGAGCAGCCCCACCAGCCGGTCGATCGCGTCGTCGAAGGGGGCGTGGTGGACGACGGCGACCGCGCTGACGAAGTCGTAGCTCCCCTCGTCGAGGAGCGAGCCGTCGAGATAGTCACCCTCCAGGAAGGTGACGGTTCCCGCGTCGTCCCGTTTCCGCGCCAGCCGGATCATCTCCGGTGACCGGTCCACGCCGGTCACCGACTGCGCCCTGGCCGCGAGCCCGGCGGCCAGCAGGCCGTCGCCGCAGCCGACGTCCAGGGCGGAGCGGCAGCCGGGCGGTACCGCGTCCAGCACCACCGGGTGGTAGTGGACGTTGTGGTTCCAGTAGGTGTCGTGGGTGTCGGTCATCAGCCGGGCCGCCGTCTCAGACGAAGCTCCTCGTCGGCAGCGGCTTGCCGTACCACATCTCGATCAGACGGGCCGCGATGGAGATCCCGTACGGCGGCAGGACGTCGCCGGAGTCGAAGGCGGCGCCCAGTTCGTCGCGGGAGAACCAGCGGGCCTCGTGGATCTCGTCACCGTCGACGTTGATCTCGGTCGAGGTCGCGCGGGCCATGAAGCCGAGCATGAGGCTGGACGGGAACGGCCAGGGCTGGCTGGCGACGTACTCGACGGGGCCGACGGTGACCCCGGCCTCCTCGAAGACCTCCCGGCGTACCGCCTGTTCGATGGACTCGCCGGGCTCCACGAAACCGGCGAGCGTGGAGAAGCGGCCCTCGGGCCAGTGCACCTGGCGGCCGAGCAGGATGCGGTCGTCCTCGTCGGTGACAGCCATGATCACGGCTGGGTCGGTGCGCGGGTAGTGCTCGGCGCCGCAGGCGGGGCAGCGGCGGATGTGACCCGCTGCGGCGATCACCGTGCGCTCGCCGCAGCGGGAGCAGAAGCGGTGGGTGCGCTGCCAGTTCTCCAGGCCGACCGCGTGCACCATCAGGCCCACGTCACGCGGCGACAGCAGCAGTCCGGCCTCGCGCAGCCCGGCCGGCCGCGCGGACTGGTCGATACGGCCGGGCAGGGCGTCCTTCTGGAGCGCGAAGTAGCTGACGCCGTCCTCGTCGGTGCCCAGGAAGTAGCGGTGCGCCTCGGTGAGGGGGGCCTCGAAGGAGGGGGTCATGACGAGTTCGGTACGGCCCTCGGGCGTCTCGTCGATGAGGACCTGACCGCCGGAGACCACGAAACAGCGGGTGTCGGGGTGGCTCCACGCCGCAGCGAGCCAGGCCTCGTCGAGCCGGTGGTGGGCGGCGCGGTCGATGCCGCTCGGGGCGGTGAGCGAGACGGGTCGGTCGGCGGTGTGGTCGGTCCAGGTGGTCACGGGTGCTTCCAACTCCCCCAGTGCAACGGATGTTTCAGCGGGCGGTTCAGCGGGACGAAGGGCGGGAGGAGACCGGGTCGGGCGGGGCGGCCCTTCCAGTGTGCCCCGCCCGCGGTGCCGCTCCGGACGGCGCCGACGGGTCAGGGTGCATGGCGCCAGTTCTCGGCCAGGTCACCCCACAGGTAGGCGCTGGTCTCGACGCCCTTGAGGAGAAGGTCCAGCTCAACCTTCTCGTTCGGGGCGTGCCAGCCGTCGGAGGGCACGGAAATGCCCAGGAAGAGAACGGGTGCGCCGAGCACGTCCTGGAGGTCCGCGGCGGGCCCGGAGCCACCTGAACGGGTGAACCGGACCGGCCCCTCGAAGGCGCGGCCCATGGCGCGCGCCAGTGACTGCAGGGCCGGGTGGTCGAGCGGGGTCAGGCAGGGGCGGGTGGCCGGCAGGAAGGTGATCTCGGCGCGGATCCCGGCGGGGACGCGTTCGGTGGCCCAGGCACGGACGGCCTTCTCGACGTGGTCGGGCTCCTGGCCGGCGACCAGCCGGAACGACAGCTTGACCATGGCCGAGGACGGGATGATCGTCTTGCTGCCGGCGCCCTGGTAGCCGCCGCCGATGCCGTTGACCTCGGCGGTGGGCCGGGCCCAGATGCGCTCCAGGGTGGTGTGCCCGGCCTCGCCCTCGGTGGCGTACGAGTGGGCCTCGCGCAGCCAGTCCTCCTCGTCGAACGGCAGCTCGGCCCACAGCCGTCGCTCGCGTTCGCCGAGCTCCACGATCCCGTCGTAGAAGCCCGGGATCGCCACGCGCGCGTGCTCGTCGTGCAGCGCGGCGACCAGCCGGGCCGCGGCGGTGGCCGGGTTGGGGACGGCACCGCCGAAGGCACCGGAGTGGATGTCCTGGTCGGGGCCGTGCAGGACGATCCCGCACTCGACCAGCCCGCGCATGCCCGTGCACACCGTGGGGGTGTCCTCGGACCACATTCCGGTGTCGGAGACGATCACGATGTCCGCGGCGAGCAGATCCGCACGTTCCTCGACGAGCGCCCGGAAGTGCGGGGAGCCGGACTCCTCCTCGCCCTCGATCAGCAGCTTCAGGTTGACGGCGGGTGCGGTGCGGCCGGTGGCGGCGAGGTGGGCGCGGACGCCGAGTGTGTGGAAGAACACCTGGCCCTTGTCGTCGGCCGCCCCCCGCGCGTGGAGGCGGTTTCCCCGGACGACCGGCTCGAAGGGGTCGCTGTCCCAGCCGTCCGCGCGGGCGGCGGGCTGCACGTCGTGGTGGCCGTAGACGAGGACGGTGGGCGCCTCGGGGTCGCCTGCGGGCCATTCGGCGAAGACGGCCGGGGCGCCCGGTGTCTCCCAGACCTCGGCGGTCGGGAAGCCCGTCCTCCCGAGTTCGGCGGCGAGCCAGTCGGCGCTGCGGCGGACATCGGCGGCGTGCTCGGGCTGGGCCGAGACGGAGGGGATGCGCAGCCACTCCGCGAGGTCGTCGAGGAAGGCGGCACGGTGCTGCTCGATGTACGAACGGACAGCGCTGTCCGGGGTCTGGCTCATGGTCACGAGCCTATCCGCCCGCGCCGACATCCTCGGCGGGCGGTTCGTCACACTCGCCCTGCCCGATGATCAGCCTTTCCAGGGTGGCCCGGTCCGGCAGATCCTCCGGCCGCTCGACCTCGCCGGTGCGCACGTGCACGAAGGCGGCGGTGACCGACTCGGGCGGCACGCCCTGCTGCTCGGCCCAGCCGATCCGGTAGATCGCGAGCTGGAGCGGGTCGGCGGGGCGAGAACGGCTGGTCTTCCAGTCGACGATCTCGTACGCCGTCCCGTCGCCGTGCCCGGTCCGGTAGACGGCGTCGATCCGGCCCCGCACGACCCGCCCCGCCAGGGCGAGCTGGAAGGGGGCTTCCACCCGGTAGGGCGTGCGGTGGGCGTACTCGGTGCGTTCGAAGGCCTCCTTGAGGGCCTCCAGGTCGCGTTCGTCGGCGATCTCGGCGTCGCTTCCGGGCAGTTCGTCGGGCTCCAGCATGGGCAGGGTGAGCTCTTCGAAGCGGGCCTCGACCCAGGCGTGGAAGCGGGTGCCCCGGCGTGCGGCCGGTTGTGGGGGGCGTGGCATGGGGCGCGCGAGTTCCTGCGCGAGCCCGTCCGGATCCTCGGCCAACCGCATCAGCTGGGTGGCGGAGAGCGTGGCCGGCAGGGGCACGTCGGTGACGCTGCGCCGGGCGCGCAGCAGTTCGCCGGTGAGGGCGTCGAGGTCGCGGTCCCAGGAGGCGATGGCGCGGGCCTCCTCGGGGGTGACGCGGGCCTCCTCCGGGACACGGGGGGCATGCTCCGGCGGGCGTGCCTGCGCCGGCGGGCGCGGGGGCGTGCGTTCCGCGGACGTGGCCTGGTGCGGGACCACGGGGCGGTCGGCGCTCAGGGATTCCCAGTCGGCAAGGTCCTCGTCCGGGGAGTCGTCCTCGTAGGGGCCGGGCTCGTCGCCGTAGGGGCCGGGCTCGTCGTCGGGCGGCGGGGGCCAGTCCGGGTCCTCGTGGCCCGCGGGATCGTGGGCGGCCGCCGGGTGGCCGTCCTCCCCTGCGGTGAGTGCGTCCAGGTGGGCGAGGACGGTCTCGGCGGCGGCACGGCGGCGGGCCAGGGCGGCCTCGTCGAGGGGCAGCGGCCACACCTGGTCGGCGCTCACCGTGTGCAGGGCCGGGTTCTCCTCGTCCTCCTCCGGTTCGGCGGCCCAGGCCTCGATCTCGCCGTGTCCGGTGGCGCAGTGGTCGTACAGGGCCTGGAGGAAGTCGGAGGGACCGCGCGGCTTCTTCTGGCTGGGGCCCCACCAGTGGCCGGAGCCGAGCAGCAGGGAGCGCGGACGGGTGAAGGTGACGTAGCCGAGGCGGAGCTCCTCGGTGTGCTGGTGGTCCTTCATCGCCTCGTGGAAGGCCTTCATGCCCCGCGAGTCCCAGGCCTCGACGTCGGGCAGGGTGTCGGTGTCGCCGCGCAGGGCGTGCGGGAGCACCTTGGCCTGGGCGGTCCACTTCTCGCGGCCCTGACCGCTCGGGAAGGTGCCCTTGACCAGGCCCGGGACGACCACGACATCCCACTCCAGGCCCTTGGACCGGTGCGCGGTCAGCACCTTGACGGTGTTCTCGCCGCCTGGCAGGGCGTTGTCGAGACCCTTCTCGTACTGGGCGGCGGTGCGCAGGAAGCCGAGGAAGGCGAGCAGGGTCGCCTCCTGGTCGCCGGCCGCGAAGGAGGCGGCGACGTCCAGGAAGTTGGAGAGCGTCTCCCGGCGGCGGGCGGCCAGTGCGTGCGGGGAGGCGGACAGCTCCACCTCCAGGCCGGTGACCGCGAGGACGCGGTGCAGGACGTCCATCAGCGGGTCGGACAGGGAGCGGCGCAGCTCGCGCAGTTCGGTGGCCAGGCGGGCGAAGCGCACGCGCGCGTCCGGCGAGAACGGCAGGCCGTCGTCCTGCCGCCCGGTGTCGAGCGGCAGCTCCAGGAAGGTGTCCAGGGCGTCCGCGAGCGATATCACCTCGGCCGGGTCGACGCCCTCGACGGCCTCGGCGAGCCTGCGGTCCGGGTCGTCGGCGTCGCCCACGCGCGCGTAGGACACCAGCAGCCGGGCACGACGGCCCAGGAGGGCGAGGTCGCGCGGGCCGATGCGCCAGCGCGGGCCGGTCAGCAACCGGACCAGGGAGGCGTTGGCTCCGGGGTCCTGGAGGACCTCGCAGACGGCGACGAGATCGGCCACCTCGGGCAGGTGCAGCAGCCCGGAGAGGCCGACCACCTCGACGGGGACGTCCCGTGCGACGAGTGCGCCCTGGATCTCCGCGAAGTCGGTCGCCGTACGGCACAGGACCGCGATCTCGCCGGGTGCCGTGCCGGTGCGGACGAGGTGGGCGACCGAGTCGGCGATCCAGTCCATCTCGTCGGCGTGGGTGGGCAGCAGGGCGCAGCGGACCATGCCGTCGCGTTCCGCGCCCGGGGCCGGGCGCAGGGCCGCCACGCCCGCGTGCATGGCGCGCAGCGGCTCGGCGAGGCCGTTGGCGAGGTCGAGGAGACGGCCGCCGCTGCGGCGGTTCTCGCTGAGCGCCTGGCGGGTGGCGGGGCGGCCGTCGGCGTGCGCGAAGTGCTCGGGGAAGTCGTCCAGGTTGGCGACGGAGGCGCCGCGCCAGCCGTAGATGGCCTGGCAGGGGTCGCCGACGGCGGTCACGGGGTGGCCGGTGCCGCCGCCGAACAGACCCGCGAGGAGCACCCGCTGGGCCACCGAGGTGTCCTGGTACTCGTCGAGGAGCACGACCCGGAACTCGTCGCGCAGCAGCCGTCCCACCTCGGGGATGCCGGCCAGCGCGGCGGACAGTGCGATCTGGTCGCCGAAGTCGAGCAGGTCCCGCTCGCGCTTGGCGCTCCGGTAACGCAGGACGAGTTCGGCCAGTTCACGGCGGGCGGCGGCCGTCTCGGGGACCTTGCGCAGGTCGGCGTTGCCGAGCTTGACGGAAGCGAGGGTGTTCAGCAGGCCGGCGTCCCAGGCACGCAGGTCCTCCGGGCGTACGAGGTGTTCGGCGAGCTCGGAGTCGAGGGTGAGCAGGTCGCCGACCAGGTCGGCGAAGGAGCGGGTGAGGGCCGGATAGGGGCCGGGGGCCTCGCGCAGCACCCGCGCGGCGAGCTGGAAGCGGGTGGCGTCGGCGAGCAGCCGGGAGGCCGGCTCCAGGCCGATGCGCAGACCGTGGTCGGTCAGCAGGCGGCCCGCGAAGGCGTGGTACGTCGAGACGACCGGCTCGCCGGGCGGATTGTCGGGGTCGATGACATCGGGGTCGGTGACGCCGGCCCTGACGAGCGCCTTGCGGACGCGTTCGGCGAGTTCGCCGGCCGCCTTGTTGGTGAAGGTCAGCCCGAGGACCTGCTCGGGGGCCACCTGTCCGGTGCCGACCAGCCAGACCACGCGGGCGGCCATCACCGTCGTCTTGCCCGACCCGGCTCCGGCCACGATCACCTGCGGGGCGGGCGGCGCGGTGATGCAGGCCGTCTGCTCCGGGGTGAAGGGGATACCGAGGAGCTCCTTGAGCTGCTCGGGGTCGGTGATGAGGGCGGGCATGAAGGGAAAGGCTAGCGGCGGGCACTGACAACCGATGAACCAGCGCTCACTCCACCACGTGCCGCCCCTCGGGCCGTGCGCTGCACGACGCCCGGAAGGCACAGTGCGTGCAGTGCTGTCCGGTGGTCGGCGTGAACCGCTCGTCGAGGACCTTGCCGGCGGCGGTGGCCAGCAGGTCGCCGACCCACTCCC
The DNA here is from genome assembly GCF_042754285.1 of Streptomyces sp. NPDC059224. Taxonomy (NCBI): domain Bacteria; kingdom Bacillati; phylum Actinomycetota; class Actinomycetes; order Kitasatosporales; family Streptomycetaceae; genus Streptomyces; species Streptomyces sp. NPDC059224. Next base: position 121,734 of record NZ_JBHZAN010000014.1, on the reverse strand, counting down.
CCTCCAGCGGTTCCTGGGCCTGCACCTTGGGCAGGGTCTCGCCGCCGTCGCGCCGGGCGGCGCCCTGCCGGAGGTGGACCAGTTCGGCGCCGCCGGCCTCGGGGCGCACGCCGTCGAAGGCCTCGTCGACGGCGCCCTCGCGGACCGCGAGCTGGTAGACGGCCAGCTGCGGATGCCGTGCGACCTCGGCGGCGCTCGGGGCCTGCTTGCCGGTCTTGAAGTCGACGACGTAGGCGCGCCCCTCGCCGTCCGTCTCCACGCGGTCCATCTGGCCGCGGATGCGCACCTCGTAGCCGCCCGCTTCGAGGCTGACGTCGAAGTCCTGTTCGCTGGCGACGGGGGTGCGTGCGGTGCGGTCCAGGACGTGCCACTTCAGGAAGCGTTCGAGCGCCACGCGCGCGTTGTCCTTCTCCTGGGCCGACTTCCAGGGGGCGTCGAAGGCGAGCGCGTTCCACACCGACTCCAGGCGCTCCATGAGGACCGCGAGGTCGGCCGGGGTACGTCCGGAGGCGACCTCGTCGGCCAGGACGTGCACGACGTTGCCGAAGCCCTGGGCGGTGGTGGCGGGCGCGTCGGCCTTGACCTCACGGCCCAGGAACCACTGCAGGCTGCAGGTGTTGGCGAGCTGGTCGAGGGCGCTGCCGGAGAGCACGACGGGCCGGTCGCGGTCGCGCAGCGGCACCTTGCTCTCGGTCGGCTCGAACATGCCCCACCAGCGGTAGGGGTGGGCGGAGGGCACCAGGGGACGGCCGTCCTCGTCGGCGAGCGCGGCCAGCCGGGCCAGCCGCCGGGCGGCGGCTTCCCGCAGCGTGCCGGACGCGCGCGGGTCGACCGTGGTCGCGCGCAGCTCGGCGACGAGGGCGGCCACGGAGAGCGGGCGCCGGGGACGTCCGGTGACGTCCTGGGGTTCGGTCCCCAGTTCGGTGAGGAACCGGGAGGGCTGGTCGCCGTCGTCCGCGGGCGCCTTCACGGCGGTGACCACGAGGCGTTCGCGCGCGCGTGTGGCGGCGACGTAGAACAGGCGGCGCTCCTCGGCGAGGAGCGCGCCCGGGGTGAGCGGTTCGGCCAGGCCGTCGCGGCCGATGCGGTCGGCCTCCAGCAGCGAGCCGCGGCGGCGCAGGTCGGGCCAGAGACCCTCCTGGACGCCGGCGACGACGACCAGGCGCCACTCCAGGCCCTTGGCACGGTGCGCGGTCAGCAGGCGGACGGCGTCGGGGCGTACCGCGCGCCCGGCGAGGGTGTCGGCGGCGATGTCCTCGGCCTCGATCTCCGCCAGGAAGTTCAGCGCGCCCCGGCCGCCGCTGCGCTCCTCCGCGCGGGCCGCGGTGGCGAACAGGGCGCACACGGCGTCCAGGTCACGGTCGGCGTTGCGGCCGGCCGCGCCGCCGCGCCGGGCGGCGCGCTCCAGGCGCGAGGGCCAGGGTGTGCCGTTCCACAGGTCCCACAGCGCCTCCTCGGCCGTACCGCCGCCCGCCAGGCGCTCCCGGGCCTTCCTGAGCAGGCCGCCGAGCCGCTGCGCCCCGCGCGCGTACCCGGGGTCGTGGACCGCCAGCCGCTCGGGTTCGGCGAGGGCCCGCGCGAGCAGGTCGTCCGAGGGCGGGGGCAGCGCGTTGCCGGCCGCCCGTTCCTCGTCGCGCAGGGCGCGGCCGAGGCGGCGCAGGTCGGCCGCGTCCATGCCGGCGAGGGGGGAGGCGAGCAGAGTGAGCGCGGTCTCGGTGCCGAGCCAGCAGGGGGCTCCCGCGGTGCCGTCGTGCCCGTCGGGGCCCGCCGTCTCGCTGCCCGTGCCCGCGGCCGGGTGTGCCGCCTCGGCCGCGGCCACCGCCCTGAGGGCCGTCAGCAGGGGCGCCACCGCCGGTTCGTGGCGCAGCGGGACGTCGTCGCCGTCGATGTCCAGGGGTACGCCGGCCGCGGTCAGGGCCCGGCGGACCGTCGGGATGGTGCTGGACCCGGCGCGCACCAGGACCGCCATGTCGCTCCAGCGCACGCCGTCCTCCAGGTGCGCGCGCCGCAGGATGTCGGCGATGTTGTCCAGCTCGGTGCCGGACGTCGGGTAGGTGTAGACCTCGACGGCGCCGCCGTCCCGCGCGGCGGTCAGTTCGCGGTGGGCCCGCACCTTGTCGGCGGGCAGCCTGGTCAGGGGCATCCGCTGGGTCAGCAGCCGCGTCGCGGCCAGCAGACCGGCGCCGGAGCGGCGGGAGGTGCGCAGCACCCGGACCGGCGCGGGCCGGCCGTCCACGCGCGCGAACGCCGACGGGAAGTCCAGGATGCCGTTCACGTCGGCGCCCCGGAACGTGTAGATCGACTGGTCCGGGTCGCCGAACGCGACCAGCGTGCGGCCGCCGCCGGCCAGGGCGTGCAGCAGCCGTACCTGCGCCGGGTCGGTGTCCTGGTACTCGTCGACGTACACGGCGTCGTAGCGGCCGGCCAGGTCCAGGGCGACCTCGGGACGCTGGGCGAGCAGCACCGCGCGGTGCACGAGTTCGGCGTAGTCGAGGACGCCCTGGAGGTCGAGGACGTCCAGGTACTCGGCGAGGAAGGCGGCCGCGGCCCGCCAGTCCGGACGGCCGAGACGGCAGGCGAAGGCGTCCAGGGCGGCGGGGGCGAGGCCCAGTTCACGGCTGCGGGCGAGGACCGCACGGACCTCGTCGGCGAAACCCCGGGTGGTCAGGCAGGCGCGCAGTTCGTCAGGCCAGCGCACCGGGTCGAGTCCGAGCCGCTCCAGCTCGGCCTGGCCGGCCAGCAGCTCGCGGACGGTGACGTCCTGCTCGGGGCCGGAGAGCAGTCGCAGCGGGTCGACGAACAGGCCGCTTTCCTGGTGGGCGCGGACCAGCGCGTAGCAGTACGAGTGGAAGGTGGTCGCCCGGGGCGCGCCGGCCGCGCCGACGCGCAGGGCCATGCGGTCGCGCAGCTCGACGGCGGCCTTGCGGCTGAACGTCAGGACCAGGATCCGCTCGGGGTCCCCGCCGCCGGCGATCCGCGCGGCCACCGATTCCACGAGGGTGGTGGTCTTCCCGGTGCCGGGACCCGCCAGGACGAGCAGCGGGCCGGCCCCGTGGTCAACCACGGCGCGCTGTGCCGCGTCCAGAGGAGGGGGATCCGTGTCGGCGGCCGGAGTCCGCACCAGTCGGTAAGCGCCACGGTTCCCCTGTCGTACCTGGAGGTGCGACAGGCGCCTGGTGGAGGAAGAGGAGCTCACGTGGTTCGCCGGTCCTGGTGGGTGTGCTGGTTGGCTCGCGGTCGCGCGGGCAGTGCGGTGGCCGTGGGGTGAGCGGGACACGCGCAGCCGACGCTACGCCGACGAACCGGGCGGAAGCAGGGCTTCGGCTTCTTCCCGTCAGCCTCGGGTGGCACTCGTGGCACGCGCGCCCCACATCCCACGAACGTACGTCATGCCACGGACGTCCCCTGTGTCCCTCGAACGGGCCACGGGCTCCCCTCGAGCGCCTCGGATGGCGGAAGCTGTCAGGTGTGAGCCCCCGAGTCCGCGTCGCCGTCCCACCGCGCCCGCTTCATGTCGAGCCGCGGCAGATGGCCCTCCGCGGCCCTGCTCGCCTCCTTCAGCGCGGTGCCCTCCGCGCGGTAGTGGTCCAGGGCGCTCAGCTCGTGCCCCGGCAGCAGCACCCCGTCGGCGCGCACCACCCGCCACCAGGGGACGGAGCCGCCGTAGAGGGACATCACCCGCCCCACCTGGCGCGGCCCACCCTCCTCCAGCCACTCCGCGACATCGCCGTACGTCATCACGTGCCCGGGCGGAATCCGCTCGGCGACCTCCAGGACCCGCTCGGCGTACTCGGGCAGCTCGTCCGCGTACCCCTCTCGGGTGTCCTCGGAAAGGTTCCGCTCGCTCATTCGCCCCATCCTGCCGCACCCCACCGACAACCGGTGCGGTCCGCGCCAGGTCTCGTTCTCGCTCCCGGAGGGCCCTTGGGGCAGACTGTGCGCCCCCGCATCTGCACCCTGATGCCCTCGTGTGTCGGTGGGGCATGCCACCATCGTGCGGGCGGTGACTGGTGATACGAGATCAAGAAGAGACGAGCGAGCAGCAGGGCGTGCACCCCGGCGGGGCGACGGGCACCCCTGACGCCGCCGCACGCCCGGACGCGCCCGGATCCGGCGCCGTACCCGCGGAATCCGCGCGCGCGGACGCCGTGGAGCCGGACTCCGTCCCCGACGTCTCCGAGGCGGAACACGTGCCGGACGAGCTTCACACGGACGAGGTGGAGGGCGACGAACCGCTGCTCCCCGCGCGCGTGCACCGCCCCTCCGACCTCATGCGTCTCCTGGTCGGCGTGCTGGCCGTCGCCGTGCTGCTCGGGATCGCCGCGTTCGCGCACGGCACCACCTCCGGGCTCGAACAGGACATCAACAAGGGCACCGGGCAGGCGCCCGACCTGCTGATCAAGATCGCGGGACTGGCCTCCAGCATCGCGATCCTGCTGGTGCCGGTCGCGTTCGCCATCGAGCGGCTGATCAAACGGGACGGGCTGCGCATCGCCGACGGCGTGCTCGCGGCCGTCCTCGCCCACGGCGTGACCCTCGCCACCGACCTGTGGGTCGCCCGGGCCGCCCCCGGCTCCATCCAGGAGGCGCTCACCCAGCCCTCCCCCGGTGACATCCACGCCCTCACCGACCCGGTGCACGGCTATCTCGCGCCAGTGATCGCCTATATGACGGCCGTCGGCATGTCCCGGCGGCCGCGATGGCGTGCGGTCCTGTGGATCGTGCTGACGCTCGACGCGTTCTCCATGCTCGTCACCGGCTACACGACACCGTTCTCGATCATCCTCACGGTGCTGATCGGCTGGACCGTCGCCTACGGCACGCTCTACGCGGTCGGCTCCCCCAACGTGCGCCCCACCGGCCGGACCCTGCTGGCGGGGCTTCGGCACGTCGGCTTCCACCCGGTCGGCGCGGCCCGCGAGGAGGCCCTGGACAGCGAGAACGGCGACCGGGGCAGACGTTACTTCGTCACCCTGGAGGACGGCCCGCCGCTGGACGTCACCGTCGTCGACCGGGAACAGCAGGCTCAGGGCTTCTTCTACCGCGCGTGGCGCAACCTGACCTTGCGCGGCTTCGCCACCCGCTCCAGCCTCCAGTCGCTGCGCCAGGCGCTGGAGCAGGAGGCGCTGCTGGCGTACGCGGCGATCGCGGCCGGCGCCAACGCGCCCAAGCTCATCGCCACCTCCGAGCTGGGCCCGGACGCCGTGATGCTCGTCTACGAGCACACCGGCGGCCGCACCCTCGACTCGCTCGCCGACGAGGAGATCACCGACGAACTGCTGCGCAACACCTGGCACCAGGTGCAGGCGCTGCAGTCCCGCCGGATCGCGCACCGCAGGCTCGCGGGTGACGCCATCCTGGTGGATCGTTCCGGCAAGGTGATCCTCACGGACCTGCGCGGCGGTGAGATCGCGGCCGGCGAACTACTGCTGCGCATGGACGTGGCCCAGCTGGTCACCACGGTCGGTCTGCGGGTCGGCGCCGAGCGGGCGGTGGCCTCGGCGGTCGGCGTCCTCGGGCCCGACGCCGTCGCCGACTGCCTGCCGATGCTCCAGCCGATCGCGCTCACCCGCTCCACGCGCGCGACGCTGCGAAGACTGGCCAGAGAGCGTGCCCAGCGCGAACGCGACGCGGTCCTGGAGGCGTCCCGGCAGGCCAAGCAGGCGCGCGCGGAGGAGACCGAGAAGCCCGACAAGAAGACGGTGCGCGCCGAGCAGCGGGCCGAGAAGCGGGCCCTGGACGACGCGCTGGAAGAGGCCCGCGAGGAGGACCTGCTCACCCAGATCCGCCACCAGGTGCTCAGGATCAGGCCGCAGGCGCCCGTCGAGCCGGCCCGCCTGGAGCGGGTGCGGCCGCGCACCCTGATCAGCGTCATCGCCGGCGCGATCGGCGCGTACTACCTGCTGACCCAGCTCACCCACATCGAGTTCGGCCCCCTGGTCGCGAACGCCCAGTGGGGCTGGGTGATCGCCGCGGTGCTGTTCTCGGCGCTCAGCTACGTCGCCGCCGCGATGGCGCTGCTCGGGTTCGTGCCCGAGCGGGTGCCGTTCGTGCGGACCACGGCGGCCCAGGTCGCCGGATCGTTCGTGAAGATCGTGGCACCCGCGGCGGTCGGCGGTGTCGCCCTCAACACGCGCTTCCTGCAGCGCGCCGGGGTGCGCCCCGGCCTCGCGGTGGCGAGCGTCGGCGCCTCCCAGCTGTTCGGGCTCGGCTGTCACATCCTGATGCTGCTGTCCTTCGGCTATCTGACCGGCACCGAGAAGACCCCGTCGCTGTCGCCGTCCCGCACCGTCATCGCGGGCCTGCTGACCGTCGCCGTGCTGGTCCTGGTGGTGACCTCGGTCCCGTTCCTGCGGAAATTCGTCTCCACGCGCGTGCGGTCGCTTTTCGCGGGCGTCGTACCGCGCATGCTGGACGTGCTGCAACGGCCGCAGAAGCTCGTCACCGGCATCGGCGGCATGCTGCTGCTCACCGCCTGCTTCGTGATGTGCCTGGACGCCTCCATCCGCGCCTTCGGCAACGAGGGCGCCTCGCTCAGCATCGCCAGCGTCGCCGTCGTCTTCCTCGCCGGAAACGCGCTCGGCTCCGCGGCGCCGACCCCGGGCGGAGTCGGTGCGGTGGAGGCGACGCTGACCGTCGGCCTGATCGCCGTCGGCCTGCCCAAGGAGGTCGCCGCCCCCGCCGTCCTGCTGTACCGGCTGCTGACCCTGTGGCTGCCGGTCCTGCCCGGCTGGCTGGCCTTCAACCACCTCTCCCGCAAGGGAGCGCTCTAGCCACGGCGGCAGCGCCGCGACGACGAGGCGCCCCGGCCGGCGCAGCGCGCGTCACACAGCACGCCGTATGCGGCGCGGCCGTACCCGGGGCGTACCTCGTACGGCTCGCGCCCCGCGCGCGGGGCCGCGCGCGACCCCAGGATGGGAAACATGCCGAACCCCTTCCGGATCCGTGCCGCCGCCCTGACCACCGTCCTGGTGGCGTCCTGCCTGCTGAGCGGCTGCAGCGACGGCGTCAAGGACGGGGATCTGGCGACACAGAAGCTGGACTGGACGGCCTGCCCGGCCCCCGACGAGGCCGAGGGCGGTGGCGACGCCCCGTCGCCGCTGCCCGGCGGCGGGACCTGGCAGTGCGCCACCATGAAGGCGCCGCTGGACTGGTCCAAGCCGAAGGGCGCCACCATCGGCCTCGCTCTGATCCGGGCCAAGGCCAGCGGCGACGCGAGCAAACGGATCGGCTCCCTGATCTTCAACTTCGGCGGGCCCGGCGGCAGCGGCGTCACCACGCTGCCCGCGTTCGCCGGGGACTACACGGCCCTGCGCACCCGCTACGACCTCGTCAGCTTCGACCCGCGCGGAGTCGGCCGCAGCGACCCGGTCGAATGCGAGAACGACGAACAGCTCGACAACTACTTCCAGCAGGACGCGACGCCCGAGACCAGCGCCGAGCGCACCCAGCTGATCAACCGCACCAGGCAGTTCAACGCCGCCTGCGAGAAGAACTCCAGGACGATCATCCCGCAGGTGCGCACCACCGACGCCGCCCGCGACATGGACCTCATGCGCCAGGTCCTCGGCGACCGGCAGCTGCACTACTTCGGCATCTCCTACGGCACCGAACTCGGCGGCGTCTACGCCCACCTGTTCCCGAAGAACGTGGGCCGGGCCGTCTTCGACGGCGTCATCGATCCCACCCAGAACACCGAGCAGAGCTCCCTGGGACAGGCCAAGGGTTTCCAGCTCGCGCTCGACAACTTCGCCGAGGACTGCACGTCCAAGAAGACCGAGTGCCCGATCGGCGACACCCCGCAGGACGTGAAGGACCGTATCGGCAAGCTCCTCGCGGACCTCGACAAGAAGCCGATCCCCGGCATCCTCCCCCGTCAGCTGACCCAGACCGCCGCCACCAACGGCATCGCCCAGTCCCTGTACTCCAAGGACTTCTGGGAGTACCTCACCGAAGGACTCGAAGAGGCGTACGACGGCGACGGGAAGATCCTGATGCTGCTGTCCGACTCCATGAACGGCCGCAGCCAGAACGGTGAGTACAGCAACATCACGGCGGCGAACATCGCCATCAACTGCGCTGACGAGAAGCCCCGGTACACCGCCGACTACGTGCAACAGAAGCTGCCCGAATTCCGCGCCGCCTCACCGCTGTTCGGCGACTACCTCGCGTGGGGCATGGTCAGCTGCACGAGTTGGGCGGTGCCGGGCGCCGCGGACCATCCGGACGTCAGCGCGCCCGGGTCGGCACCGATCCTGGTCGTGGGCAACACGGGCGACCCGGCCACGCCGTACGAGGGTGCGAAGAAGATGGTGGAGGCGCTGGGGAACGGCGTCGGTGTCGAGCTGACGTACCAGGGGCAGGGGCACGGGGCCTACGACAGCAAGAACAAGTGCGTGCAGTCGGCCGTGAACGGCTACCTGCTCGACGGGAGGGTGCCGAAAGCCGGCGCGGTCTGTTCGTGAGCGCGGGACCGGACCGCCACACTACCTCGGCAGGTTAGGAAACCGCAGGTCACGCTGTTATCCACAGGCCGCAACAGCCTTCGCCGGATCTGCCTACTATGACCTGACCGCTTTCCGCGACGAGCCTGCGGAGAGCCTGTGTGGGGGGTGTGCGCATGGTGCGTTCTGTACGGTGGGCGGCTGCTGTTGCGGCCGCGTTGCTCGTGGCCGGGTGCGGCAGTGGGTCGTCGGGCGGGGACGAGGACGAAGGGAAGACACGGTCCGAAGGGCCGTCGTCCTCGTCCACCGCCTCCGCCGCTCTGCCCTCCTCACTGACCTCGCAGAAGCTCGACTGGGGCCGCTGCACGGGCACTTCGGACTCCGCGGCACCCGGTGGCGAGTGGCAGTGCGCGACGCTCAGGGTGCCGCTCGACTGGTCGAAGCCGGACGCGAGGACGATAGGGCTGGCACTGATCCGGGCGAAGGCGAGCGGGGGGTCGGGCAAGCGGATCGGCTCGCTGCTGTTCAACTTCGGCGGTCCCGGAGGCTCGGGCGTCTCGATGATGCCGTACTACGCCACCACCGCCTCCGCACTGCGCGAGCGGTACGACCTGGTGAGCTGGGATCCGCGCGGGGTGGGCGCCAGTGAGGGGATCCGGTGTCGCAGCGACAAGGACCTGCGGTCCGCCGAGTCGGTCGACGCCACCCCGGACACGCCGGCCGAGGAGTCGGCGTACTTCCAGGACGCCGCGGCCTTCGGCAAGGGCTGCGAGACGGCGGCCGGCGAGCTGATCGGGCACGTCTCGACGACCGACACGGCCCGGGACATGGATCTGATGCGCCAGGTGCTCGGTGATACGCGGATGCACTACTTCGGCATCTCCTACGGCACCGAACTGGGCGGCGTCTACGCCCACCTGTTCCCGAAGAAGGTGGGCCGGCTGATCCTGGACGCGGTGGTCGACCCGACCGCGGACTCGGTCGGCCACGCGAAGAACCAGGCCCGGGGATTCCAGCGGGCGCTGGACGACTATCTCAAGTCCACCGGGCAGGACTCGGAGCAGGGCTCTCAGAAGATCGTGGACCTGCTGAAGAAGATCGACACCGAGCCGCTGCCGACGTCCTCCGGGCGGAAGCTGACCCAGACCCTCGCGGTCACCGGTATCGTCCTGCCGCTGTACAGCCAGGACAGCTGGCCGACGCTGACCGGCGCGCTGCGCGCGGCCGAGGGCGGCGACGGCTCGGCGCTGCTGTCGCTCGCGGACCAGTACAACGAGCGGGACTCCTCGGGGCACTACGGCACGACCGCCCACTCGCAACGGGTCATATCGTGCCTGGACGACAAGCAGCGGCCCACGCCCGCCCAGACGAAGAAGCTGCTGCCCGACTTCGAGAGGATCTCGCCCGTCTTCGGCGACTTCCTGGGCTGGGACACGGCCGGCTGGTGCCACGACTGGCCGGTGGCCGGGGAGTACGACACCCCTCAGGTGAGTGCCCCGGGCGCGGCCCCGGTCCTGCTGGTCGGCAACACCGGCGACCCGGCGACTCCCTACGAGGGCGCCCGGAGAATGGCCGACGAGCTGGGCAAGGGCGTGGGTGTCGAGCTGACCTGGAAGGGCGAGGGCCATGGGGCCTACGGCAGCGGGAGCGCCTGTGTGGACTCGACGGTGAACGCCTACCTGCTGGACGGCACGGTCCCGAAGGACGGCAAGGTCTGCTCATGACGAAGGCGGGGGCCCGGGATGCCTGCCGCACCCGAAACCCCCGCCCGTCGCGGAGACTGCGCTCAGTAGACCGGCTTGTGCGGCTCGATCTGGTTGACCCAGCCGATCACGCCGCTGCCGACGTGCACGGCGTCCGCGAAGCCCGCGGACTTCAGGACCGCGAGGACCTCCGCACTGCGGACACCCGTCTTGCAGTGCAGGACGATCTTCTTGTCCTGGGGCAGGCCCTCCAGGGCGGTGCCGAGGAGGAACTCGTTCTTCGGGATCAGCTTGGCGCCCGGGATGGAGACGATCTCGTACTCGTTCGGCTCGCGGACGTCGATGATCTCGATGTTCTCGCCGTCGTCGATCCACTCCTTGAGCTGCTTGGGAGTGATCGTCGAACCGGCGGCCGCCTGCTGGGCCTCCTCGGAGACTACGCCGCAGAAGGCCTCGTAGTCGATGAGTTCGGTGACGGTCGGGTTCTCGCCGCAGACGGCGCAGTTCGGGTCCTTGCGGACCTTGACCTGCCGGTACTGCATCTCCAGGGCGTCGTAGATCATCAGGCGGCCGACGAGGGGATCGCCGGTGCCGGTGAGGACCTTGATGGCCTCGGTGACCTGGATGGAGCCGATGGACGCGCAGAGCACGCCCAGCACGCCGCCCTCGGCGCAGGAGGGGACCATGCCCGGCGGCGGGGGCTCCGGGTAGAGGCAGCGGTAGCAAGGACCGTGCTCGGACCAGAAGACCGAGGCCTGGCCGTCGAAGCGGTAGATCGAGCCCCAGACGTACGGCTTGTTCAGCAGCACGCAGGCGTCGTTGACCAGGTAGCGGGTGGCGAAGTTGTCCGTGCCGTCGACGATCAGGTCGTACTGGCTGAAGATGTCCATCACGTTCTCGGCCTCGAGCCGCTCTTCGTGAAGGACCACGTTCACGTAGGGGTTGATGCCGAGGACGGAGTCACGGGCGGACTCGGCCTTGGAGCGGCCGATGTCGGCCTGGCTGTGGATGATCTGGCGCTGCAGGTTCGACTCGTCGACCTCGTCGAACTCCACGATGCCGAGAGTGCCGACACCGGCCGCGGCGAGGTACATCAGCGCCGGCGAACCCAGGCCGCCGGCGCCCACACAGAGCACCTTGGCGTTCTTCAACCGCTTCTGCCCGTCCATCCCCACGTCGGGGATGATCAGGTGGCGGGAGTACCTGCGGACCTCGTCTACGGTGAGCTCAGAGGCTGGCTCGACCAGGGGTGGCAGCGACACGGGGACTCCGTTGATCGGTCAATCACTACAGTTGTTCTCCGTGTAACACTGCCACGCCCCTCATCATTCCGAGACACCCGTCCCGACCCGCGAGACGATGTCGTCCCAGTAGCCGGGCATGTTCTCCCAGGGATCCACCCGGCCGCCGTGATCCGTGCGGTCCGTGAAGTAGATGGTCGCGGCGCCCTGCCAGCGGGCGATGCGCAGTGCCTCGTCGAGGTGGCCGCGCGGCACGCCGTGCACGAAGTGGCAGAAGCGGTCCGGCGGATAGTCCGCGGTCCACTCGGCGACGTGGGACCAGCGGTAGTCGCTCCACGGCCCGGCGAAGGTCACCAGTTGGTCGGCGTTCTCCGCGTAACCCGGATGGGGGTGGGTGCCGTGGCCGAGGACGATGTGCGGGTCGTCACCGATGGTGCGCAGGGTGGCGACCGCTCGGCGGATCTCGGGCAGCGCCGAGCGTTCGCCGGGGCAGCGCTCCAGCAGGAAGCCGTCCACGCGGTACCAGTCGTGATAGCGGCGGGCGTCCAGGACCAGGTCGCCGTGGGGGCGGGCGCCGTAGGTGGCGTCCAGGCGGCCGAGGACGCGGACGCCCGCGTTGCGGAGCCGGCCGGCCGCCTCCAGGCAGTGCGGGTCGGGGCGGCTGCCGGGTCCGTTCGCCACGTTGAGGACGACCCAGTGCAAAGGGGTGCCCGGGCGCGTGAGCTCGGCCCACTGCGCCGGCGCGAGAAGGGGGTGGGCGTAGCCCGGGATGCCGAAGGCGGTGCCGAGGCCGGTGGTCGCGGCGCCCGGTGTGGTGCTGGTCAGATGCGGCATGCCGCCTCCATCCAGATGTCCGCGAGGGACTCTTCGAGGTTGATACGGGGCCGCCAGCCGAGCCGGTCACGGGCGCAGCGCACGTCGGCCTGCTGCCAGCTGCCGCAGCCGTCCGGGTAGGGGTAGGCGACCGGGGCCGCGTGGTCGGGGTCCATGCGGGGGTGGCCGATGGGGCTGCGCATCGGGCCGGGCGGGCCGTCGAGTTCGTGCAGGGCGCCGCCGTATCCGGCGACCCGGGCGAGGACGGCGGCTGCGTCGCGGAGGCGGACGGCGCGGCCGGAGCCGATGTTGATGACGCCCTGGGCCGCGGAGAGCGAGGCCGCGTGGACGGCGCGGGCGACGTCGCGTACGTCGATGAAGTCACGCTGGGCGCCGAGGCCGCCGAGTTTGAGCTCGCCGTCGCCGGACTGCATGGCGCGCCGCATGGCTTCGGCCAGGCGGCCGAGCGGGGAGCCGGCCGGGGTGCCGGGCCCGGCCGGCGAGAAGACGCGCAGGACGACGGCGTCCAGGCCCGACCCGAGGACCATTTCGGTGGCGGCCAGCTTGCTGACGCCGTACGGGCCGCCGGGGCGCGGTACGGCGTCCTCGGCCGTGGAGGAGCCGGGCTGGCTCGGGCCGTACTCGGCGCTGCAGCCGATCTGCACCAGGCGTGCGCTGCAGCCGCTGCGGCGCAGGGCCTCGCAGATGGTGGCGACGGCGACGGTGTTGTGCCGGGTGAGTTCCCGGGCACCGCCGCGGGTGGCGCCGGCGCAGTTCACGACGACGCCCGGGTGGACCGCGTCGAGGAACCGGGTGAGCGCACCGGGGCTGCCGGTGGCGAGGTCGAAGCGGACGTCGGCGTCGTCGCCGCGGCCGAGCGCGGTGAGCTGGACGGCCGGGTCGGCGAGCAGCCGGTCGGCGACGAAGCGGCCGAGGTATCCGTTGGCTCCGATCAGCAGAACCCTCATCGCGCGGCTCCCGGGGTGTCCGCTCCGGCGGCTCCGGTGGTTCCGGACGCTCCGGGTCCGGGTCGGGAGGTGGTCATCTGGTGGTCTCCTTCAAGGGGTGGTGCGGTTGTCCCCGGCGGGGTGCCGGGCGCCTGCCGCCGCGACGGCACGGCGAGGCAGGCGAAGAGAACGGGGGCTCTGCTCACTCCGGGTCTCCCGTCGGCGCGTGGGCCGCGGCCCGCGTGAGGGTGCGGGTCGCCTGGAACAGCAGCGCCAGGGCCGCGGTGCCGCAGACGAGTGCCGGGACGCTGTCCGCGCCCCACGCGTCGACCAGGGCCTCGACGGGGCTCGCCAGGAAGGCGCAGCCGGGCAGCCGTCCGGCCAGCACCAGCCCCACGGCGGCCGCTTCGGCGGCCGCGGCGAGGGCGAGGGCGGGGCGCTGCGGGACGTTGTGGACGGTGAGCAGGCGGGCGAGCAGGAGGAGGGCGCCGAGAGTGAGGCCCTCCGGGTAGCCGGCGGGTTCGCCCAGGACGACCCCGCACAGGGCGAGCAGGGCGGTGAGGGCGCCCAGGTAGAGGGCGAACGCTCCGAGCAGCAGAGGCTGTACGGCTCCGGTGAACTCCGCCAGGCCCCGGCTGCCCGTGAGCCTGCGCCGGGCAGCCGTCGTGAAGAGGTGGGCACTCCAGGCGGCCGGGGCGCAGGCCAGGGTGAGGGCGAGGACCGGCGCGGTGGTCACCGGCCAGGGGCTGTGCGCGGCGCCGGTCGGGAGGCCGTCGGGGCCGCCGTCCAGGACCCCACGGAGCAGGCCGTTGCCGAGGAGGGCGTAGCCGAGCAGCCAGCAGGTCCATACGTGGGCACCGGTGACGGTGTGCCGGGCGAGGCCACCGGCGGGTACGGCGAGGGGACCGCGGCGCAGGGCCAGCCCCGCGGCCATCGCGAGGGCGAGTACGCCGACGGCCGCCGTCAGCAGGCGCGGCCGGCCCTCGGTGAGCCGCACGCCGGTCACCAGCGCCGCGCCGACCGTGCCCGGCAGGAGCGTCAGCAGTGCCCGGTCGGCGCGCACGCGGGGCGCGGGCCCCGGTTCCGGGCACGGATGCCGGTCGCCGTCGCGGGGCACGCGCGCATACAGCTCCTCGGCGAGGGAGAAGACGTCACGGTGCCGGAAGCGGGCGGCGGTCCGGTCGGTGACGCCGTGCGCTTCGAGACCGGCCGCGATCTCCAGCGGGTCGACGGCCTGCTCGCAGAGCGCGCGGTGGCGGTGCATCAGCGCTTTCACGGGATCGGCGGCGCCTCGGCGCGGGGCGGATCCGCGGTTGCCCTCGGCGGGCCGGGCGGCCCGGGCGGCCCGGGCGGCCCGGGTGCGGAGCCGGCCGGCGACCGCGGCCGCCCGCGGAGGCCCGCTCCCGGGCAGGGTGTCCTCGGAGCCGGCGTCCGCCGCGCCCAGGAGCCATTTCTCCGACCGCGCGTCCCAGGCGTCGGCCCCGCCGGGGCGCCCGGGCCGGTCCGGTTCCCGCGGACCGCCGGTGACCGCGCCGTCCGCGTCGCCGTTCACAGGGCGCCCTCCGGGGCGGTGAGCGGGGTGGCCCGTACCGGGGTCGGCCACGGTGGGGTACCCAGGGCCCAGCCCGGACCGCCCGGGCTCGCGACGCGGGCCGTCGGGCCGGTCCAGCGGCCGGGGACGTGGGCCTCGGCCGGAGCGGCGAACGGCAGCGGCTCGCCTGCCTCGTCGAGGACGACCCGGCGTACCGGACAGTGCGAGACGATCTCCAGGTAAATGCCGTGAAATGCCGCGATGTTCTGCTCGACGGTGAACAGTTCGAGTGCCCGGGCTCGCGCGGCGGCTCCAAGGCGCTCACGGCGCTCGGGGTCGCGCAGCAGCGCCACGCACGCCTCCGCGAGCGCCCGCGGATTGCGCGGGGGGACGACGAGACCGGTGCCGCCGATGACCTCCACCACGGCGCCGACGTCGGTGGAGACGGTCGCGCGGGCGCAGAGCATCGCCTCGACGAGACCGGTCGGGAAGCCCTCGACGACGCTCGAGAGGACGACGACCGAACCGGACGCGTAGGCGTCGGCGAGGGTCGGCGCCTCCGGGCCGCCGATCTCCTCGAAGGAGACCGGGTTGTCGCCGACGGCGTGCACTCCCTCCGCCTCGTCCGGGAAGAGCTGGGCGGCGAGCGCCTTGCAGTGGCCCAGGTAGGCCCGGCCCTCCCCGCCGACCGGTGCGCCCACGACCCGCAGCCGCGCCTTGGGCTCCTCCTTGCGGACCTCCGCGAACGCGTGCAGCAGCGACACCAGGTCCTTGGAGGGTTCCGCCCTGCCGACCCACACGAGCGTGTCCGGATCGGCGCGGTCCGGCGCCTCGCCCACCTCGGCGAAGCGGGCGGCCTCCATGCCCGGGTGGACGGTACGGATGCGGGACCGGTCGGCGCCGCAGCGCTCCTGCCAGCGGCGGGCGTGCGCGTTGCCGGGGGTGACGATCGCGGCGCGGCCGTAGACCTCGGCGGCGAGCCGGCCGTGAAAGGCGGCCAGCAGGGTGCGCACGGCCGGGGTGGCCGCGTCGGGACCGGAGGCGAGGTAGTGCGAGCGCAGCTGCACGCCGTACTCGGTGACCAGCAGCGGGACGTCGCAGAAGTGGCGGGCGAGCAGCCCGGGCAGGGCGGCCGGGCCGCCGGCGGTGGCGTGGCAGAGGTCGGCGGCACCGAGGCCGTCGTCGCCGTACCAGTCGAGCGAGAGGGGGCGCAGGGTGCGTTCGAGGTGCGCGGCGACGGCGAGCAGGTCCGGCACGCGCGCCTCGCGCACCGTACCGACTGCGCCACGTGCACGACAGGCGCGCTCCAGCGTGCGCACGGCGCTGTCGGAGCGGAGTGCGCCGACCAGTCCACCCTCGTCACGGGCGAGTTCGGCGAGTCCGTAGAGCGCGCTGCCGAAACGGTCCGCCAGAGGACCTGACCCGGCATCGGAGCCGCCAGCGCTGTCCGTGGCGCCCGCACCGCCCGAGCCGTCCCCACCGTGCGAGCCGCCGGAGCCGCCTGCGCCGTCCGGGCCTGGATCTGCCGGGCCGCCGATGCCCGGACCGGCGCACAGTACGGCCGCCAGTTCCCCGTAGCTCTCGACGAAGCGCCGACGCGCGCGCCGGCCGTACCCGACCCCGTCCTCCTCCGCGGCCCACAGGGGAGCCGTCCGTACCCGGCTGACGTGCGGTGGCAGCGGGAGCCGGCCCTCGTCCTCCTGGCGCCTGCTGCGGCTGAGCGCGTAGATGTCGAACTCGTGCCGCCCGAGCCCGCGTACGAGCCGGTCGCACCAGAGTCTGGCGTCACCGCTCACATACGGATAGCTACCCTCCGTAATCAGTCCGATGCGCACGTGTGCACCCCCGATCGATCTCCCGTGGGAGCCACCGTTGCCTCGGCGGCTCGCAGCGGGACGAACGTATGCGGACAAGGCGGTGGCGCGATGGACGGTTGTCCATCGCGCCACCAAAAGGGGTGAACGGTCGTAACTTTCCCGTGCGGACCGCGTTCGGTCGCGCTAAGAGATCAGAAGACAGCGCAACGTCACATCAGGAGGGCGCCGGGAGCTGCTGAAACGTCACGCCGACTCCAGCTCCCGCCGGGCTGCCCGGTGCCGGGCCGCGACCTCGGGGTCGAGCGCGGGTACGGCGGCGAGAAGTTGCCGGGTGTACGGGTCCTGGGGGCTGTCGTAGACCTCGTCGGCGGGTCCGGTCTCGACGATCAGGCCGCGCCGCATCACCGCGACCCGGTCGCTGACCTGACGGACGACGGCGAGGTCGTGTGCGACGAAGACGAGCGCCAGGCCGAGTTCCCGCTGGAGCTCGCCCAGCAGGGCGACGACCTGGGCCTGGGTGGTGACGTCCAGCGCGGAGACCGGCTCGTCGCAGACGATGACACGCGGGTCGGCCGCCAGCGCCCGCGCGATGCCCACGCGCTGGCGCTGACCACCGCTGAACTCGTGCGGATAGCGCTCGTAGTGCGCCCCTTCGAGCCCCACGCGCTCCAGCAGTTCGATCACGCGCCGCCGGATGCGCCCCTGATCCCTTTCGCCGCGCGCCCGGAGCGGATCGGCTATCGACTCGCCCACGCTGCGCCGGGGATTGAGGGACGACACCGGGTCCTGGAACACCATCTGGACGGCCGGCCGCACGCCCCTGCGCGCGCTCCCCTCGTAACGGACCTCTCCCGCGGTCGGCTCCAGCAGCCCGACCAGCATCCGGCCCAGCGTCGTCTTGCCGCTGCCGCTCTCGCCGACGACGCCGAGCGTCTCGCCCCGGTGGATGGTCAGCGACACGTCGTCGACGGCCGTGAACGCCGCCTTGCCGCGCCCGAATTCGCGCCGCAGGCCGGATGCCTCCAGCACGACCTCCCCGGACGCCTGTGAGGGCGCGCGTACCGCGTCCACGCGCGGGACGGCAAAGAGCAGTTCGCGCGTGTACGGCTGTGCGGGCGCCCCGAGCACGGCGGCGACCGGGCCCTGCTCGACCACGCGCCCGTGTCGCATGACGAGGACCTGGTCGACGCTCTCGGCGGCGACGCCCACGTCGTGCGTGACGAGCAGCAGGCCCATGCCGGTCTCCTCGCGCAGGGTGTGCAGCAGGTCGAGGATCTGGGCCTGGACGGTGACGTCGAGGGCGGTGGTGGGCTCGTCGGCGATCAGCAGGCCTGGCTCGCAGGCGAGCGCCATGGCGATCAGCGCGCGCTGGCGCATGCCGCCGCTGAACTCGTGCGGACGGGACCGGGACCGGCGCGGTGCGTCCGGGATGCCCACCCGGTCCAGCACCTCGACGGCACGCGCGCGAGCGGCCCGTCGCGACACGCGCGCGTGCACGCGGTACACCTCGGCGATCTGGTCGCCGATCGCGTGGTAAGGGTCGAGGGAGGACAGCGGGTCCTGGAAGACCATCGCCGCCCCGGCGCCGCGCAGCCGCCGCAGCTCCTCCTCGGAAGCGGCCTGCACGTCGGTGCCGGCGACCTCGATCGTGCCGCCGACCCGCGCCCCCGTGTCGCGATGCAGCCCGAGCAGGGCCGAGGCGACGGTGGACTTGCCGGAGCCGGACTCGCCGACCAGGGCGAGCGCGGCGCCCGCCGCCAGTTCGAAGGAGAGTCCGTCCACGGCCCGCAGGTCGCCGAACTCGACAGTCAGATCAGTGACTCGGACGAGACTCACGTCAGTACCACCCGTCGGTCGGCCACCGCGTACAGCACGTCCGCGACGGCGTTGGCGAGGACCACGAAGAAGCCGATGACCAGGACCATGCCGACCACGACGGGCAGGTCGACCACGGTGACGGCGTGGACGAGTTCCTGGCCGATGCCGGGCAGGCCGAAGAGGGTCTCGATCAGGACGGCGCCGCCCACGGCACTGCCGAAGTCGTTGGCGTTCAGGGCGATGATCGGCGCCAGGGCGCCGCGCAGGGCGTGCCGGCCGACGATCGACCGTTCGCCCACGCCATAGGCCCGGAAGGTCCGGATGTGGTCCTCGGCGAGCGTCTCCAGCATCGACGCCCGGGTCATCCGGGCGAAGTAGGCGGCCTCGGCGAGCGCGAGGGTGAACCACGGCAGCAGCAGGTTCCACGCCCACTGCTCGGGGTCGTCCGAGAAGGACACGTACTCCGGGAACGGCAGCAGCTCCAGTTGTCCGCAGATCACGATCATCAGGACGAGCCCGATGACGAAGACCGGCGTCGACATGCCCGCCAGGGTGAGCCCGGTGAGGGCGCGTTCGGTGAACCGGCCGCGCCGCCAGGCGGAGAGGATGCCGGTGCCGACGCCGAGGATCAGCCACAGCACCATGGCGCCGATCACCAGGGACAGGCTGACCGGCAGCTTGGTCAGGATGATCCGGGTGACCTGCTGGTCGCTCCGGTACGAGAGTCCGAGGCACGGCGCCGGGCAGTGCGCGACGGACGTGCCGGTCGAGTAGTCCTGGCCGGCGAAGATGCCCGACAGGAAGTGCCAGTACCGCAGGTACAGCGGGTCGTCGAGCCGGAGCTGCTGGGAGACCTGGTGCACCTGTTCCGGTGAGCAGCGCGGACCGCAGGTGATCTGGGCGACGTTGCCGGGGGTGACGTAGAAGACGACGTAGACGATCACCGAGATGGCCAGCAGGGTGATCACCGCGCCGACGGCACGGCGCAGCGCGAATCCGGCGAAGCCGGTCATGACCGGGCCTCCTTCGCGGTGGCCGCCTCCGTCGCGGTGGCCGCCTCCGTCGCGGTGGCCGCCTCCGTCGCGGTGGCCGCCTCCGTCGCGGTGGCCGCCTCCGTCGCGGTGGCCGTGTTCGCCTCCTGCTTGCGTCCGGTGCCCACGCGCAGCCGGGAGGCCGAGCGCGGGTCGAGGGCCGTGCGGATCCCGTCACCGAGGACGGTGAGCGCGAGCACGGTCAGGAACAGGGCTCCGGCCGGCAGCAGCAGGTACTGCGGGGCCGCCTGGTACCAGATGTTGGCGGAGGTCAGCATCTGTCCCCACGACGGGGTCGGGGGTTTCACGCCGACGCCGAGGAAGGACAGCGAGGCCTCGATGGAGATGTTCGCCGGCACCATGAGCGCGGCGTAGGTGATGACGGGCGCGGCGAGGCCGGGCAGCAGTTCCCGGCGGGCGATCCGCCAGGTGCTCCAGCCGCTGAGCCGCGCGGCGGCCACGTAGTCGAGGTTCTTCAGGGAGAGCGTCGCGGCCCGGCTGATCTTGCCGATGGTGCCCCAGGCGACGAACCCGATGATGAGCGAGACCAGGACCGGCCGCGGGAAGCTCGCGGGCACGACGGCCAGCAGCGCCAGCGCCATGATGATCAACGGCATGGCGACGATGATGTCGGTGACGCGGCTCAACAGTTGGTCAACCCACCGGTTGCCGAGCGCGGCCGTGACGCCCACGACGACACCGATGACGACCTGCACGGTGGTCGCGGCCAGCGCGACGCCCAGGGAGACCCGGGCCCCGTAGACCAGCCGCGCGAACAGGTCGCGCCCGGTCTGCGGTTCGACGCCGAGCCAGTGGTCGCCGCCGACGCCGCCGAAGGAGCCGACCGGGACGCCGCCGCGCGCGGAGTCGACGAGGGACGGGTGGTAGGTGGTCGGGTCCTGGCCCTCGATCGCGGTGAGCAGGGGCGCGGCGAGCGCGACCAGGACGAGCAGCGCGACGACGGCGGCCGCGACGAGGGCGGCGCGCTGGGTGCGCAGCCGCCGCCAGAACTGACGAGCCCCCGAGGCCCCCGAGGCGGGCGCCTCGGGGGCCTGGGTGGCGAGAAGTGCCTCGCTCACGGCGCTACTTCACCGCGACCTGGGAGATGTCCAGGACGCCGGTCCAGTCGCTGATCACGACGTTCCTGATGTCCTTGCCGACCAGTCGCTTGTAGACCGGGTGGAACAGCGGCACGGTGAGAGCCTGCGCGCCGATCTTCTCGTCCAGGGCGCCCCACCGCTTGGCGGCCGCGTCAAGGTCGGTCAACTTGTTGATCGCGTCAATCTCGGCATTGACCGAAGCATCGTTGAGCTGGGCAGAGTTGAAGTTCGAGCCGTCCTTGACGATCTGCCGGCCGTCGAAGATCGGGGCGAGGAAGGGGCCGCCGGAGGGCCAGTCGGCACCCCACGCGGCGAGGAAGAAGCCCGGCTCGGTCTTCACGTCGTGGATCGTGTCCGAGTAGTTGTTGTCCTCCAGTCCCTGGAGCCTGACCGTGATGCCGGCCTTCTTGAGGGCGTCCTGGATGGCGGTCGCGATCTCGGGGCTGGTCCTGAAGTTCTGGGCGTTGTCGTGGGTCAGCGTGACGGTGAGCCCGTTCGGGTAACCGGCCTCCTTCAGCAGCTCCTTGGCCTTGGCCGCGTTGCCGGTGGCGCCCGCCGGGAAGGGGTCGTACGGCGTGTAGCCGAAGGACTTCTGGTTGGGCAGGTACGTGGTGGCGGCCTCGGCCAGCGCGCTGCCGCCCGCCGCGTTGACCACGGACGACCGGTCGACCGCGTACGAGATCGCCTGCCGCACCTTGGGGTTGTCGAACGGCTTGACCTTCGGGTTGAACGCTATGTAGTTCGTGTAGCCGAAGTGCCCGGTGCCCACGCGCGAGGCGAGTTCCTTGTCGCCGGTCACCTTGGCGAGTTCGGCCGGGCCGAGGTTGGTGTCCGTGGTGACCGCGGAGGCGTCCGTCCCCTGGGAGGCCGACAGCCGCTGGTTGATCACCGCCGAGTCCAGCCCGGACTTGACGTCGATCTTGTCCGGGTAGGCCTTGCGCTGGTCGTCGACGGCCGCGGACCAGTAGGTGTTCCGTTCCAGGACCAGGTGCTCGCCGTCGTTCTCGTTCTTGACGACCTTGTAGGGGCCGGACGAGACCGGGTGCTCCTCGTACTTGGTGCCGGTGTCCTTGGCCTTCGGGACGGGCGTGAACTGCGTCTGGGTGGCCAGGTACGGGAACTCGCCCTCGGGCTTGTTCAGGTGGAAGACGATCGTGCGGCTGTCCGGTGTCTCGATCGCCGAGAGCCCCTTCCTGTCCTTGTACGGGCCCTGGTAGTCGGCGGCGCCCGCCAGCCAGTCCCGCAGGTAGGGCGCGCCGCCGGAGAGTTCGGGGGCGAAGGAGCGCTCGATGCCGTACTTGATGTCGGCGGACGTGATCGCCGTCCCGTCCTCGTACTTGAGGCCCTTCTTCAAGGTGTACGTCCACACGGTCGCGTTCTCGCTCGGGCGCCCGGTGTCGGTGGCCAGGTCGGGGACGACCTTGGCGCCGGCCGCGCCGTCGGCGCGGTTGCGGGTGGTGAGCGTACGGAAGACCAGGGAGGGCACGTTGCCGCCGCCGGAGGTGTACAGACGGGCGGGGTCGAAGTCCGACTGGGGGTCGGAGTTCAGGACCGCGAGCGTGCCGCCCTTGTGCGGCGTGGAGTCGCCACCGGAGCCCTTGGCATCGTTGTCCTTCGGGCCGCAGGAGACGGCGCCCGCTGCCACGACCAGGCTGACGGATGCCACGGCCATGCGGCGCGTTATGGCGGACGGTTGACGCATCGGAATGACGACCTCTCGGAAGGCGTGTCTCGATCGGTGAGACAGATTGACGAGGAGTGAGACGAAAGTGAACAGACGTCTGCCCGGGCGTCAGGTCGTCGAAAGAGCCGTGACCGGGTCACGGCAAAGGGAAGAGATCGCGACGCGAACGCCCAGGGGCGAGGGTCAGCGACAGTGGATGTCGGCCACGCAGAGCGCGGTCACGCCGATGAGCGCCAGCTCGATGGCGGCGCGCGCGGAGGCGTGAAGGGACGACATGCCCAGAAATATGTATGAACTTTCTGCCCATGTCAATGTGACGTATGAGCCACCTGTCAACTCTTGGGGAACGGCCAGGGGTTGGGCAGGCAGTGGATTCCGTCGTGGTCGAGGAACTTGGTCTGCTGCTGCATGACCGGCGCGAGAGCGCCGTCCTTGTCGCAGGTCACATGGCCGTGGCCGAGCCGGTGGCCGACCTCGTGGTTGATCAGCATCTGCCGGTAGGCGTGGATCTCGTCACCGTACGTCGCGCTGCCCCGCGCCCACCGGTACGCGTTGATCATGACGCGTTCCGTGGAGGCCGAGTCGCAGGACACGTTGTCCTCGGTAGTGTCGAGACCGGACTTGGCGCACCACTTGGCGGTGGTGCCGGGGCTGGCGAGGGTGATCACGAAGTCGGGCCTGCCGGAGGAGACGCGCGCGAAGGTACGGGCACCGTCGTGGGCCCAACTGCGCTCGTCGTTGAGCGTCTTCTGCACGGCCTCGGCGAACAGTTCCCCGTCCAGCCCCAGCCCCTCCTCCACGTCGACGCGGTAGGTGTACCTCTGCCCCTTGCCGGGCGCCTTTGCGGCCCCGGGGACGGCGTCGAACTTCCCGGACCCGGCCAGTCTGGCGCCGAGCGGGTACTTCTTGTCCATCGCCTGCTCGTACGAGAGCGTCGCCACGCGGGGCGAGGCGGAGACCGACGGTGTCGTACGGCCGTTGCCGCGGGAGGCGGAACCGTCGGTGATCCGTGCGTCGCCGGCGGCCGACTGCGACCGTACGGAGCCGTCACCGCTGTCGGCGACCTGCCCGGCGACGATCACCGCGAGCACGGTGGTGACGGCGGCGGCCGCGACGCCGGTGAGGGCCCGCCCCTTGCCGCTCCTGGGCTGTGCGGGTTCGCCGGTGGGCGGCGCGTCGTCATCGCCGTCGCCGTGGCCGCTCCCGTAGGGCTCGGAGGCGAGCGGGGACGCCTGCGGGCCGGAGCCGAGGCGCCCGGCGGCCGGACCGGAGTCGGGCGAGCGCGTCTGCGCACGCCGGCCGCCGACACCGGTCCCCGTGCCGGGGCGCGGCGTGAAGACGTCGACGTCCTCGGCGAAGGCGTCGACGTAGTCCTGCCGTGGCCCACCGGGCCCGCCTCGCCGCTGTCGCGGTACCGCCGCCCCGGCCGGCCCGGAGGCGGCGGCACCGGCCGGTCCGCCCACCTCGCCCCAGCCCCCGCCCGGCTCCCGCTGCTGGGGATGACCCCCGCGGGCCCGGGGCACACCGTGGGCGGGTGTCCCGTCGGCAAAGCGCGGCACACCGTGCGCCGGGGTGCCGTCGGGCAGCCGGGGCCCGCCGTGGGCCGGAGTGCCGTCCGGGAACCGGGACACCCCGCGCACGGGGGTGCCGTCGGGAGAGGGAGGCATGCCACGCGCGGGCGTGCCGTCCGGCAGACGTGGGAAACCTCCCCCGGGCGTGCCGTCCGGCAGGCGCCGGGACTCCGCGGGGGTGCCCCGGGCCGGGCGCGGTACCCGTCCGGTGCCTTCGCGTTCGGCCGGCCCCGGCTCCCTGTTCCGGGCCGCTCTTATGTCACTTGTGTCGGCGGCGTCGCCCTTGGGCGCCGGACCGCGGCGGCTGTGACGTCCCACCCGGCCCTCAGCTCCCCGCGCCCGGCGCGCCCGCTCCGGCGCCCGACTCGTCGGCCTGCGCGAGGAGTTCACGGAACGCCCCGGCGACCGTCTCCGGATACTCCATCATCGCCACGTGCCCGGCGTCCGGCATGGACAGCAGCCGGGAGTGGCGGAAGCTGCGTGCGGCCTTCCGGGCCATGCGGTAGCCGACCAGCTGGTCGCGGCCGCCGTAGATCAGCAGGGTCGGGGCGAGGACGCGCTCGGCCTGACGCCAGAGCCCGTGCTGGCCGCCCAGGGTGTAGGCGTTGACGATCCCGCGCGCGGACCGCGCCATCGCGTCCCAGAAATACGGCAGCCGCAGCCGCCGTTCCAGCTCCTCCACCGCGTACTCGAACGCCTCGGGCGTGACCCGGCCGGGGTCGCCGTAGCAGAGGGCCAGCACGCCCCGTACCCGCTGTTCGGCGGTCCACTTGCCGGTCGTGCGGGTGAGCAGTCCGGCGACGCCGGGCAGGCCGAGCAGCACCGTCGGCACGGCCGTGCGCTGCACCCACAGCTCGGGCAGGGCCGGTGAGACGAGCGTGAGTGTGCGGACCAGGTCGGGACGGACGGCGGCGACGCGGGTGCTGACCGCCCCGCCGAGCGAGTTGCCGAAGAGATGGACCGGGCCGCGGCCGAACGCGTCGAGGTAGCGGATGATCGCGCGCGCGTGCCCGGTGACCGAGTAGTCGCCGTCGTCCGGTGGCGGGGAGTCGCCGAAGCCTGGCAGGTCGACCGCCTCGCCGTCCACGACGCCTTCGAGTCGCTGCATCAGGACCGACCAGTTCTGCGAGGAGCCGCCGAGCCCGTGGACGAACAGGGCCGACGGCAGGCCCGGTCGCACAGGAGGCCTGGACCTGATCGTGAGGGTGACGCCGGGCAGCCCCACCGACCGCAGCCGCTCGCCCTCCGCGACTCTGACAGCCGTCGCCTTCGGGAGCACGCTGGTGGGCGGCACTGACGGCAGCTCGGTCGAAGACATGGGCCAATGTTACGAGACGATCACACCGTGGTTCGTGTGTTCGCCGTCACAGGGCCGCCGCGGCGGGCCGCGGGTCCCCGCACCGTCCGCCGACGGCCCGTCGGCGACCGCCCGGCAGGCCGTGGGGCCGGCCGGCCACTGCATAGCGTCCGCATCCGGTGTCTCCTACTCTCATAAAGAGGGCACCCGTTTATGGCCCCCTGCTTCTGACAGGGACATTCGATGGAAGGGAGCCCACCATGGCCTTTGAACCCACCGACCCCGACGTGCTCGACGATCTGCAGCCGGAGGAGGAGCAGGACGCCCCGGAGATCGACGTCGAGGCCCCGGAGAGCGACGCAGCCGAGCAGCACACGGACGTCACGCCGTCCCACGACGACCCGCTCACCGGTGTGGACGACGACCGCGCGAACGAGGCCGATCTCATCGAACAGGCGCGCGTGGTCTCCCTTGACGAGGACGACTACCGCTGACCGCGCGGGCCCCGGCGGGCCCACCTGGCCTGTCCGCATTTCCCGGTGCGGCTTTCGCCGCCGTCCGGTACGTGAAATTCTGCGCTCGCACCGCGCACAGCACGGTTACCGAAAAGTACGATGGCCGGGCGGCGTAATCCGCATGTGGACGATTTTGGGAGGCGGCGTGACAGCCATCGAGCAGACAGAGGCGGCGCGCCCGCGGGGCACGCGCCTGCCGCGCCGTGCCCGTCGGAACCAGTTGCTGGGCGCCGCCCAGGAAGTTTTCGTCGCGCAGGGCTACCACGCGGCCGCGATGGACGACATCGCCGAACGCGCGGGGGTCAGCAAGCCGGTGCTCTACCAGCACTTCCCGGGCAAGCTCGACCTCTACCTGGCTCTGCTGGACCAGCACTGCGACGCCCTGATCCAGGCGGTGCGCAGCGCGCTCGCGTCGACGACCGACAACAAGCAGCGCGTCCGGGCGACCATGGACGCGTACTTCGCGTACGTCGAGGACGACGGCGGCGCCTTCCGTCTCGTCTTCGAGTCCGACCTGACGAACGAGCCGGCGGTACGCGAGCGCGTCGACAAGGTCACCACCGAGTGCGCCGAGGCGATCTGCGACGTGATCGCCGAGGACACCGGCCTGTCGCGGGCCGAGTCGACGCTGCTGGCCTCCGGCCTCGGCGGCCTCGCCCAGGTGGTGGCGCGCTCCTGGCTGCACAGCGACCGCAGCGTCCCGCGCGACCAGGCGGTGCAGTTGCTCGCCTCGCTGGCGTGGCGGGGCATCGCCGGTTTCCCGCTGCACGGCACCGACCACCACTGAGGCGTCATGGACCGGTGGGCACGGCATTCCCGTTCGCTGTTCGCTCCTGGCGTGCCCGCCCACAGCGTGTACGTCCCCTCACCGGGCTAATGTGTGCTGCGTACGGCGCGGAAGGCCGCGCACTTCACTGACCGTCGGAGGGACATAGCCGTGGAGGTCAAGATCGGCGTGCAGCACGCGCCCCGCGAGATCGTGCTGGAGAGCGGTCTGAACGCCGAGGAGGTCGAGCGCCTCGTCGCCGACGCCCTGGCCGGCAAGTCGCAGGTGCTGTCCCTGGAGGACGAGCGCGGCCGCAAGGTACTGGTCCCGACGGACCGCCTGGCGTACATCGAGCTCGGCGAGCCGACGGTGCGCAAGGTGGGCTTCAGCGCGGTCTAGCCACAGCGGCACGGAGGGGCCCGGCGCAGGTGTGTCCGCCGGGCCCCTCCGTCGTGTCCGGTCTCCACATCCGGTCCACAAGTCACCCACAGGGGAGGATTGCATTCCGCAGGTCACGGGTATGACGGCCTACGACCGTGAAGTACCGGCCGGCCGTGGGAGGGACCCCTCGTGATGCTGCTGGAAGTCCTAGGATCCGCACTGCTCGGCGTGGCCCTGTCGTGGGCCGCGGCCAGCCGCCTTTCCCACCGTCTTCCGGCTCGTCCTCTGGTGTTCTCGACGGGTGTCGCGGGAGCCCTCTTCGGCGACTTCGTCACCCACAGCGCGCTCGGCCCCGGCACCGTCCTGGTGAGCCTTCTGGGAGCCGCGATCGTCGCGGCGGCGTCCCTCTCGCTGCTGCTCCGCCCGGCGGGCCGCCATCTGCGCCGACGATCGATCCCGGCGTGAGCACGCCGACGGAGCGCGCGGAACTGCGCGACCGGTGACCCCGCGGCCGCGCAACTCCCCCTGGATCCAGCCCCGCAGGGTCAGGCGGCCAGGCCCAGCGCAGCCATCCGCTTCGTGTGCGCCTCGGTGATCCGCGAGAACATCCGCCCCACCTCGGCGAGATCGAACCCGTCGGCCACCCCGCCCACCAGCATGGTCGACAGCGCGTCACGGTCGGCGACCACCCGCTGGGACTGCGACAGCGCCTCGCCCATCAGCCGCCGCGCCCACAGGGCCAGCCGGCCGCCCACGCGGGGGTCGGCGTCGATGGCCGCCCGCACCCTGTCCACCGCGAACCCGGCATGTCCCGTGTCGTCGAGCACGGCCAGCACCAGCTCGCGCGTGTCCGTGTCCAGCCGGGCCGCGACCTCCCGGTAGAAGTCACTGGCGATCGAGTCGCCGACGTACGCCTTGACCAGGCCTTCCAGCCAGTCCGACGGGGCGGTCTGCCGGTGGAAGCCGTCGAGGGCCGCGACGAACGGCTCCATCGCCTGCGTCGCGTCCTCGCCGATCTCCGTCAGCCGGTTCCGCAACCGCTCGAAGTGCTGGAACTCGGCCGACGCCATCTTCGCCAGCTCGGCCTTGTCCACCAGCGAGGGCGCCAGCTTGGCGTCCTCCGCGAGGCGCTCGAACGCGGCGAGCTCGCCGTACGCGAGGGCGCCGAGCAGGTCCACGACCGCGGCACGGTACTGCGGGTCGGCGGCCGCCCGCGCCCAGTCCTGGGCGGCGACACCGGTCGGTTCGGCGGAGGCGGTCTCAGGCTTGTCAGAGCTCGTCATGAAGCGCACAATAGCCCGCCCGCGGCCCCCGGGAACCCCCGGGAAGGCTCACGGAACCCTGGGGCATGCCCCGGGAAGTCCCCCGACAAGTCGGCGTGAAGTCGCTGGTCAGCCACTGCGACTACCACGACGTGAC
This sequence comes from Streptomyces sp. NPDC059224, assembly GCF_042754285.1. Lineage (NCBI taxonomy): Bacteria > Bacillati > Actinomycetota > Actinomycetes > Kitasatosporales > Streptomycetaceae > Streptomyces > Streptomyces sp. NPDC059224. The sequence goes on along the minus strand of NZ_JBHZAN010000014.1, from coordinate 93,656 downwards.
CGAATCGGCCATCGCATGTGCACGATTCCGGGGTATGGTGGTAATGCGCCTGCTGGTACGCCGTCGTATTCGGACGTATCTCGACAGGCCGCACGTATGAGGATGCCCGGTCGGTGGCCCGATCGGCTCCGACCCGACAGCCCTCCCGGCGCGTACGGCACATCGCGTACGACGACCGGAGGGACACCTCAGCGGTACGAGCGCTCGAGCGTCGGCAGAGGTCCCGTGTCATACGGCGTGCCCCACACGGCCCGCCCGTAAGGCAGCCGACGTCCCCCGGCACGGTCCGTCAAAGACCCCCGCGCTCGCCTCGGACCGCGACACACAGAAGAGGCAGCACCCTGACTACGACGTTTCGTGAACTCGGAATCCTTCCCGAGACCGCCGAGGCCCTGGAAGCCGTCGGCATCATCACCCCCTTCCCCATCCAGGAGATGACACTCCCGGTCGCCCTCTCCGGCACCGACGTCATCGGCCAGGCCAAGACCGGCACCGGCAAGACCCTCGGCTTCGGTCTGCCGCTCCTGGAGCGCGTGACCGTCCCTGCCGACGTGGAGGCCGGACGCGCCACCCCCGAGGCCCTCACCGACGCCCCGCAGGCGCTCGTCGTCGTCCCCACGCGCGAGCTGTGCACCCAGGTGACCAACGACCTGCTGACGGCCGGCAAGGTCCGTAACGTGCGCGTGCTCGCCATCTACGGCGGCCGGGCCTACGAGCCGCAGGTCGAGGCCCTGAAGAAGGGCGTCGACGTGGTCGTCGGCACCCCGGGCCGGCTGCTGGACCTCGCGGGCCAGAAGAAGCTCAACCTGAAGCACATCAAGTCGCTCGTCCTCGACGAGGCCGACGAGATGCTCGACCTGGGCTTCCTGCCCGACGTCGAGAAGATCATCAACATGCTTCCGGCCAGGCGCCAGACCATGCTGTTCTCGGCGACCATGCCGGGCGCGGTCATCGGCCTCGCCCGCCGGTACATGAGCCAGCCCACCCACATCCGCGCCACCGCGCCGGACGACACGGGCGCGACCGTCGCGAACATCGCGCAGTTCGTCTACCGCGCGCACTCCATGGACAAGCCGGAGATGATCGCCCGCATCCTCCAGTCCGAGGGCCGCGGACTGGCGATGATCTTCTGCCGCACCAAGCGCACCGCCGCCGACATCGCCGAGCAGCTCCAGCGCCGTGGTTTCGCCTCCGGCGCCGTCCACGGCGACCTGGGCCAGGGCGCCCGCGAGCAGGCGCTGCGCGCGTTCCGCAACGGCAAGGTGGACGTCCTCGTCTGCACCGACGTCGCCGCGCGCGGCATCGACGTCGAAGGCGTCACCCACGTCATCAACTACCAGTCCCCCGAGGACGAGAAGACGTATCTGCACCGGGTGGGCCGCACCGGCCGCGCGGGCGCCTCGGGCACGGCGATCACCTTCGTCGACTGGGACGACATCCCGCGCTGGCAGCTCATCAACAAGGCGCTGGAGCTCGGCTTCCACGACCCGGTGGAGACGTACTCGACCTCCCCGCACTTCTTCGAGGAGCTGAAGATCCCGGCCGGCACCAAGGGTGTCCTGCCGCGTTCGGAGCGCACCCGCGCCGGGCTCGACGCGGAGGAGCTGGAGGACCTGGGCGAGACCGGCGGCCGTGGTGGCCGCGGTCGCGGTGGCCGGGGCGACCGGAACGACCGCGGTGACCGGAACGAGGCCCGTTCCGAGGAGCGCGAGCGTCCGGCCCGTACCCCCCGCCGCCGCCGTCGTACCCGCGCCGGCACGTCGATGGACCCGGCGGCCGGTACGCCGTCCGCGACCCCGTCCGCGGAGTCCGCGTCCCCCGCCGCCGAGTCCGTCACGGCGTCGGAGCCCGCGGGCACCCGCACCCCGCGCCGTCGCCGTCGTACGCGCGCCGGGGCGGCACCGGAGCCGGTGGCGGCCGCGGCCGCCACCCCGCAGCCCGTGACGCCCGAGGCGGTCGTGGAGACCGTCGAGGCCGTCGTGGAGGCCGTCGCTCCGGAGAAGCCTCGTCGCCGTCGGACCCGCAAGTCCGCGGAGGCCGCGGTGACGCCGGCCGAGGTCGTCGAGGTCACGGAGGCTCCGCAGGAGACCGCCGAGACCGTCCAGGCCGTCGAGGCCGTCGAGGCCGTCGAGGCCGTCGAGGCCGTCGAGGCGCCGGTGACACCGGCCCGCCGCCGTACCCGCAAGGCCGCCGCGCCGGCCGAGGCGGCGGTGACCGTGGCCGAGCCCGAGGTCACAGAGGAGCCGAAGCCGCGCCGGACCCGCAGGACGGCAGCCGCCGCCGAAACGGCTGTGGACACCGCCGAAGCCGTCGAGGCCAAGCCCCGCCGCACCCGCAAGACCGCGGCCGCCGCTCCGGCGACGGCCGAGGCCGCCGAGGCCACGACGGAGACGGAAGCCGCCAAGCCCCGCCGCACCCGCAAGACGGCAGCCGCCGCCGAAACGGCTGTGGACACCGCCGAGGCCGCCGAGGCCAAGCCCCGCCGCACCCGCAAGACCGCGGCCGCCGCCGGTGCGGAGATTCCGGCGCAGGCCAGCGAGGAGCCGGAGGTCAAGCCGAGGCGTCGTACCACCCGCAAGGCGGCCGAGTCCGTCGAGGCGGCCGGTGTCGCTGACGCGGCCGACGCGGAGGCGAAGCCGAAGGCCCGCCGGACCCGGAAGGCCGCCGCGGCGGCTCCCGAGGCCTGAGCACGTCACCGGACGGCCCGGTCCACCCTGTGTGGGCCGGGCCGTCCGGCGTTCCCGGGGCCCACCTGCCGTTCGCCGCCGGATAACCTCTCCCCATGAGCAGGCCTCGCACCTTTGTCCCGCCCGACGGTGCCCGCGCGTACGCGCTCGCCACCGCACGTGGTGAGTTCGCCGTCATCGACGCGCCCGTGGCTGCCGGGGCCGGGTCCAAGGGGACCGCGCTGCTGCTGCCCGGGTTCACCGGCAGCAAGGAGGACTTCAACCCGCTGCTCGAGGCACTGGGTGCGCGCGGATACCGGACCGTCGCCGTCGACGGGCGTGGACAGTTCGAGTCGGACGGCCCGGAACACGACGAATCGGCCTACGCCCAGGAGGAGTTGGCGCGCGACGTACTGGCGCAGGCGGCAGTGGTCGGCGACGGACGGCCCGTGCATCTGCTGGGGCACTCCCTCGGCGGTCAGATCGCGCGCGCGGCCGTGCTCCTCGACCACACGCCGTTCCGCTCGCTGACGCTGATGTCCTCGGGCCCGGCGCAGATCTCCGTCCCCCAGCAGCAGCGGGTGAAGCTGCTGAGGGACGCGCTCGCGGTGCTCCCGATGGCCGAGGTGTGGGAGGCCATGCAGGCCATGGAAGCACCGGAGGAACTCGAAGAGGGCGGCGTGGAGGACCGGGCGGACCAGGAGGACCAGGCGGACCTGCGGCGCCGCTGGCTGGGCAACAAACCGGCCCAACTCCTCGCCGCCGGACGCCAGTTGTGCGTCGAGCCGGACCGCGTCGACGAACTCGTCGCCGTACCGCTGCCGTTCCACGTGCTGTCGGGGGCGCGGGACGACACCTGGCCGGTGCCGCTGCTGGACGACATGGCGTCGCGGCTGCGCGCGCACCGGACGGTCGTCGAGGGTGCCGAGCACTCCCCCAACACCGACCGGCCGGCCCCCACCGCCGAGGCGATCGCCGCCTTCTGGGACGGCGCGAACGGCTAGTCGCCTACCGTCCCCCGCTAGTACTGCGTCTGAAGGTGCTCCCAGAAGCCGTCACGGAGGGCCCGGCGCAGGTCGGCCTGGCCGCGCAGGGAGTACTGGAGCATGCCCTCGGCCTCGACGAGGAGGTCCTGGTCGACCGGGCCCGGCAGATAGGGATGCCCGGGCAGCAGCTCGACGAGCGCCTCGCTGCCCCGCGAGGAGAGCCACTTCGCGGCGATCTGCGCGCCGACGAAACGGACGTCCTCACGACTGGGCCTGGTGCCGCCGGCCTCGTAGGCGTGGGCGGTGCGCCGGGCGACGTAGGGCTTGAAGAACTCGAGGTCCAGGGTGCGCTGGCTGTCGACCTCCCAGAGCAGCGGCTCGGCCTGGTTGCGGCCCTCGGGGGCTTCGATGCCCCACAGGTGGACACGGGCGCCGTAGCCCTGGGCCGCCTCGACCGCGGAGACCAGGTCCTCGTCACCGCCGAGCAGGGCCGCGTCGCTGATGGCGCGATGCCGGGCGAGTGACTCCAGGTCCGTACGGATCAGGGAGTCGACGCCCTTCTGCTGGTTGTTGGCGTTGAGGTTGCCGAGCCGGACCTTGACGTCGGGCAGTTCGGCGATGGTCTGCTGCTCGGCCGTGTGGATGCGGCGGCGGGCGCCGTCGTACCAGTAGACGCGCAGCAGCCTGCTGTCCGCGAAGATCTGGCGTGCCTTGTCGATGAGCGCCTCGATCAGCCCCTCGGCGTCGAGGTCGAAGGCGCGGCGGTCCTCCGTCCCGGCGACGAGCCGGCCCGTGGCCGCGTAGAGGTAACCCGCGTCGACGAAGATCGCGTGCGTCGAAGGGGTCTTCGCCACTTCGGCGAGCATGCGGGTGAGCAGCTCGTTCGTGCGATCGATGCGGGCCTGGAGTGCGGCGAGGTCGTCGTTCATCGCCTCCATTGTCCCGGCGGTCACGCTGCGAACACAACCGGTCCCGGTCAGTCTCCCACAGGTCTCTTACCGGTCGGTAATTAGGCGTTCGAAAATTTTCTTTAGCCAAGGGAATGTTTGTAACACGCAAGCCGTTCAATGAGAGGAACACGCGAGGAAGGGAGAGGCTGATGCGCTTCGAGATCAGGCGACTGGACGAAGTCGACGGCACCACCGTGGACTGCACTGTCGTGGACGCCGCCTCCGTCAACAGGATCGTCCAGCAGGCCGCCGCCATCGGGCAGCGCCTGTGGATCCGGCCGGCCGAGAACCAGGCTTCGTAACGGGACACGAGTCCCGAGCCACGGCGCACCACGCGCCACGCACCGCAACTGAGCGACAAACGACGAGACACCACGAGCCACGAGACACGACGAGAAGCACTGACGCGCGGAGTACCGCAAAGTCTTCGGAACCCCCGCACGGCACGAGGCCGTGCGGGGGTTCCGCGTCTGTCCGCCCTTCCCGGCGCCGTCCCGCCGGCTCAGCCGCCCTTGATCACCTGGGTGACGCCGTTGATGATCTGCTGCACGGCGATCGCGGAGAGCATCATGCCCGCGAGCCGCGTCACCAGGACCACGCCACCGTCCTTGATGACCCGGATGATCAGGAGCGAATACCGCATCACCAGCCACAGCACGACGTGGATGGCGAGGATCGCGGCCCACACGGACACCTGGGCGGAGACGCTGTCCGCCTTCTGTACGGCGAGGATGACCGACACGATCGCGCCGGGCCCCGCCAGCAGCGGCATGCCCAGGGGTACCAGTGCCACGTTGACGTCCTTGGTCTGCTTCGGCTCGTCGTTCTTGCCGGTGAGCAGGTCGAGGGCGATCAGCAGGAGCAGCAGGCCGCCCGAGATCATCAGCGCGGGCACGGAGACGTGCAGGTAGTCGAGGATCTGGTGTCCCAGGAGCCCGAAGACGGTGATCACCCCACCCGCCACGCAGACGGCCTGGAAGGCCATCCGCCGCTGTACCTTGCCGGGCCGGCCGGAGGTGAGGGCGAGGAAGATCGGGGTGATCCCGGGGGGATCCATGATGACGAACAGGGTCAGGAAGAGGGAGCCGAAGACGGCGACGTCGAACATGCGTGAGCCTTGTGCGTAGGGCGGCACCGCGGCGGTCGCGCCGAGGGCCGGTGAGGGTCACCGCGCGGGCGGGCACAGCCCAGGAGCGGGCGAGCCCGGCCTGCCGCACGGGAAGGTCAGGAACTGGGGGGCGGTGACCTCAGCGTCCGCCGGCGCCCGGGACGGGGAACGCACCGGTGGCACGGCGCGTGATCTCCCCGTACACCTCGGGATCGGTCGTGTACTCGCCCAGCGCCACCGTCTTGCGGCTGCCGTGGTAGTCCGAGGACCCGGTGACCAGCAGCCCCAGCTCAGCGGCCAGCCCGCGCAGCCGGACCCGGGTGTCGGCGTCGTGGTCCATGTGGTCGACCTCGATGCCGTCGAGGCCGGCCGCGGCCATCTCGGCGATCGTCGACTCGGGCACCGTACGCCCGCGCTTGGCGGCCGCCGGATGCGCGAACACGCACACCCCGCCGGCCTGCTTGACCAGCCGGATCGCGGTGAAGGGGTCGGTCTCGTGCTTCTCCACGAAGGCCCGGCCGCCGTCCGCCAGCCACTCCGGCGTGAAGGCATCGCTCACGGTCGGTACGACACCCAGCTCGACGAGCGCGGAGGCGACGTGCGGCCGCCCCACGGAACCCTCACCGGCGATCCTCCTCACCTGCTCCCAGGTGACCGGCACGCCCAGCTCGTTCAGCCTGGCGACCATCCCCTGGGCCCGCGGCACCCGGTCGTCCCGGACCAGCTCGCGCTCGGCGAGCAGATCGGGCTCCTCGGGGTCGAAGAGGTAGGCCAGCATGTGCATGGAGACGCCGTCGACACGACAGGACAGTTCGGCCCCGGTGACCAGGGTGAGTCCCTCGGGCAGCGCGGCGACGGCCTCGGCGTGGCCCCGGGTGGTGTCGTGGTCGGTCAGCGCCACCACGTCGAGCCCGGCGGCGGCGGCGTTCCGCACCAGTTCGGCCGGGCTGTCCGTGCCGTCGGAGGCGGTGGAGTGGCAGTGCAGATCGATACGCACGATGCGGACTCCAGGCGGGACGGGACGGGAGGGAACGTGTCAAGGATAGCGGCCGGAACCGGTACCCCTGTCACACCCGAACGTCGGGGGCGCCCCGTACAGGGAGCCCTCAGGGCTCCAGCAGCCGCGGCGACAGCGCGCCGCAGGGCACCAGGTCCACCTCCGCGCCGGCGTCCCGCAGGTCCGTGAGCACCAGTTCGTCGTACATCAGCAGCCCGGTCTGTTCGGGCCACACCACGGCCCAGAGCCAGAGCCCGCAGGCCTCGCCCGCGAAGACGGCCCGGTCGTCCGGCACTCCCGGAACATGCCACAGCGGCGTCGGCCGTCCGGCGGCGAGCACCTTCGCCTGCGGCGGCTTCTCCACGTCCATCGCCGGCCCCGGATCGGGTCCGTCGATGCCCGCGTACCGTGCACCGAAACCGACTCCCAGCTCCTCGGCGACCAGGATCATCTCCCCTATGCCGCCGAGCGGCGCGGGTCCGGAGCAGGCGACGGCGGTCGCACGCCCGCCACTGCGGTCGTCACCGGCACAGGCCACGCCCGTGAACAGCCAGCCGACCGGCAGCGGCCAGGGCATCCACACCGGCACCTGGGTGCGGTGCACCACGACACCGAGGGCCTCGACGCTGGGCGGTATCACGGGCTGTACCGGATGCACGGTCCCGTGCACGTCGCACTGCCAGGTGTCGGCGAAGAGACCGGGAGCCCTGACCCGGCCACCGCACTTCGGGCAACTGGGTTCGCCCCTCATAGGGCCCCACGGTCCTACCCGGAATCCCCCACGTCAAGGACGATCACCCGTCCGGGCGGAACCGGTTACCGGCCGGAGTTAGATGCATCTTACATTAATTAGCTGACCTAACTTACTATGTGTATATGCCAACCAAATCGGCGTGCGGACGAGACCGCGCGGACGAGAACAAGGGAGGAAGCGCATGGCACAGCCGGCAGACCCGTTCGACGCGGGGGCGGGCAGCATCCTGCGGCAGCCGAAGGCCGTATGGGCGACGGCCGGCGCGTCCGTCGTCGCCTTCATGGGCATCGGACTCGTCGACCCGATCCTGCCCTCCATCGCCAAGGGCCTGGACGCCACCACCAGCCAGGTCTCCCTGCTCTTCACCTCGTACTTCCTGATCACCGCCGTGGCGATGCTGCTCACCGGCTTCGTCTCCAGCCGGATCGGCGGCCGCCTGACCCTGCTGCTCGGCCTCGCGTTCGTGGTCGTCTTCGCGGGTCTCGCCGGCACCTCGGACACCGTCGGCCAGCTGGTCGGCTTCCGGGCCGGCTGGGGCCTCGGCAACGCCCTGTTCGTCTCGACCGCCCTCGCGGTCATCGTGGGCGCGGCGGCCGGCGGCAGCGCCGCCGCGATCCTGCTCTACGAGTCCGCGCTCGGCCTCGGCATGGCGTGCGGCCCGCTGCTCGGGGCGGTGCTCGGCAACATCAGCTGGCGCTACCCCTTCTTCGGCACCGCCGCCCTGATGGCGGTCGGCTTCCTGTGCATCACCGCGTTCCTGAAGGAGCAGCCCAGGCCCGCCCGCAGGACCTCGGTCCCGGACCCGCTCAGGGCGCTCGGCCACGGGGGCCTGGCCTCCGTCGCCACCTCGGCCTTCTTCTACAACTACACGTTCTTCACCGTGCTGGCCTTCACCCCGTTCGTGCTGGACATGACCCCGTACCGCTCGGGTGCCGTGTTCTTCGCCTGGGGCGTGCTGCTCGCGCTCTTCTCGGTGGTGGTGGCCCCGCGCATGCAGCGGCGCTTCGGCTCGCTGCGGGTGCTCGGCGGCTCGCTGGTGCTGCTCGCCGCCGACGTCACCGTCCTCGGCTACGGCAGCCCCACCGCGGCGGTCGTCTGCACGGTCCTGTCCGGCGCGTTCATCGGCGTGAACAACACCGTCTACACCGAGCTGGCCCTCGGCGTGTCGGACGCTCCCCCAGACTCCGTCCGGGGGTACCCCCAGCGTCCGGTGGCGAGCGCGGGCTACAACTTCGTCCGCTGGTTCGCCGCCGCGGCCGCCCCCTACTTCGCGCCGAAGATCGAGGAGTGGACCGACCTCCACGTCCCGTTCGTGGTGGCGGCGGTCACCGCCGCGCTGGGCGCGGTGGTGGTACTCGTACGGCGCAACGCGCTCACGCACGAGGCGGCGGAACGGGAGCCGTCGCACGCCACGCGGGACGGCGTCACCGTCTTTGCCAACTGACCGGCCGGGGACGGCGCTTGGTGAGGTTGCTCACCGTCGCACGTCAGTCCAGCGGGACGGAGTTGCGGTGCGGATCCCGCAGGTCCGTCCCGCTCGCCAGCCAGCGCTCCTGAAGGGCCTGGGCCCCGTGCACCCGCTTCCAGGCCGCCTCGTTCGGGGTCATCGGCAGCAGGGGCAGGAACCGGACGGGGTCGAGCGGCTCGTCCAGCGCCAGATCCTCGACGAGACCGCCCGGCTCGCCGACCAGGACCGAGGTGAAGGGAGCGCCCGGCCACAGCGGTCCGCCCACGTCCAGGGACGCGCCCGGCGCCACGACCAGGCCCTCCACCTGCGGAGACGCGGCCAGGACGGCCAGCGCGCGGAGCACCTTGTCGGTCTCGGCCAGCCCGGCGCGGACCGACAGGACCAGCTCGGCGCGGGGACCCTGGACAGGGTTCGCGAGCGTCGCGGTGGGGTCGGTCATGGGGTGCGCCGACATGCCGAGCGTGGCGTAACGCAGGACGTTCTCGCCCTGCAGATCCTCGTGGAAACGGAGCACCTCGATGCGGTCCGTGCCGAGGAAGGTGACCGCCGCGCGCGCGTCCGGTTCGCCCAGTGCGGTGGTCAACCGGGCCTCGACCAGAGGAAGAACATCTGCCATGTCGTGAGCATAGAACTCGTCAGTACCGGGCAAAGCAGCGCCTTGACAGTGAGGGCTGCTGCTACTCTGGCCGCGGTGGTTCGGGGCAGCACGCAGAGCGTCGCGGTCAGACCCCGACGCCACGAGGACTCCCTTACGAGGGACCGGCTGGAGGAGGTGGGGCTGTCATGGATCGAAGTCACCCGTGCAGTACCACTCGCTCTTCCGCCTGCTGATTTCGTCTACTGGTCGGCTGCCGCCTTCACGTTCGCGTTGTCGTTCGGAAGAGCACTTTGTTTTCGCTTGCCTGATCCCTCTGACCGGTCCGCTCCGGATCTGTCTGGATCCGTTCGTCTGATCCGAATCAGTAGCGAAGCCGCCACCGCAACGGTGCGGTGCTCCCCGCTTTGTGGACGTGCCAAACATCCGCAGTCAGGACGTCCCCATTCCGGGTAGTTCCACCCGTTCGCCGCGGTCTTCCGCTACTTGTCGCGAAGGAGCCTGCCCATGTCGATGATCCGCGACCTCCGTGCCGTGGTCCGCCCGACCCGCCCTTCCCAGCGCAACAGCCTGCGCGCCGAGACCGGCGCGTACGACACCACCCGCGACCCCGGTACGCCGTCGGCCGTCGTCGACTGCGCCGTCTACCGGGACGGTGCGCGGGTGGAGACGCCGAAGCCGCTGAGCCCGCAGGAGGCGATGCGCCAGGTACGCCGGGACGGCGGGTTCGTGTGGATCGGCCTGCACGAGCCGACGGAGGCCGAATTCGCCGGTATCGCGGGCGAGTTCGGGCTCCACCCGCTGGCGGTGGAGGACGCCGTCCAGGCCCACCAGCGCCCCAAGCTCGAGCGCTACGACGACTCCCTCTTCACCGTCTTCAAGACCATCCACTACGTCGAGCACGACCAGCTCACCGCCAACAGCGAGGTCGTGGAGACCGGCGAGGTGATGTGCTTCACCGGCCGGGACTTCTTCATCACCGTCCGGCACGGCGGGCAGGGCTCGCTGCGGGCGCTGCGGCACCGGCTCCAGGACGACCCCGAGCTGCTCGCCAGGGGCCCCTCGGCCGTCCTGCACGCCATCGCCGACCATGTCGTCGACGGCTATGTCGCGGTCGCCGACGCCGTGCAGGACGACATCGACGAGGTGGAGACCGAGGTCTTCTCGCCCGGCCGCAAGGGCGGGGTCTCGCGTGGTGTGGACTCGGCGCGGATCTACCAACTCAAGCGCGAGGTGCTGGAGTTCAAGCGTGCGGTGTCGCCGCTGCTGCGTCCCATGCAGCTGCTCAGCGAGCGCCCGATGCGGCTGGTCGACCCCGACATCCAGAAGTACTTCCGGGACGTCGCCGACCATCTCGCGCGCGTCCAGGAGCAGGTCGTCGGCTTCGACGAACTCCTCAACTCCATCCTCCAGGCCAACCTGGCGCAGGCGTCCGTGGCCCAGAACGAGGACATGCGCAAGATCACGTCCTGGGCCGCGATCATCGCCGTACCCACGATGGTGTGCGGGGTGTACGGCATGAACTTCAAGTACATGCCGGAGACGCACTGGCGGTACGGCTACCCGGTGATCATGGGCATCACGATGGTCATCTGTCTCGGCATCCACCGCACCCTCAAGCGCAACGGCTGGCTCTAGGCTGGGCGCCATGACACGTCAGCTGCTCGACCAGGCCCTCGTCGAGGAGGCCACGAAGAAGTCCGGCCTCATCTGGGTCCGGGGCGCCGGGGCACCGGCCGCGCGCGCGGTGTGGCATGCCTGGGCCGACGGTGCCGTGTGCCTGGTCGGCGACGGGAGCGAGCAGCCGCTGACCGGGCTGGCCGGCGGGGGCACGGCCGAGGTGACCGTCCGCAGCAAGGACAAGGGCGGGCGGCTGGTCACCTGGACGGCGGCGGTGACGGAGCTGTCCGCCGGCTCCCCCGAGTGGGACGCGGCGGTGGCGGAGCTGAAGGGCAAGCGTCTCAACGCCCCCGACGGCGAGGCCATGACGGACCGCTGGGCGCGGGAGTGCAGGGTGCTGCGCCTGCGCCCGACGGGAGCGACGGCGCCGCTGCCGACGGGAAGCCTGGCGCAGGCTCCGGTGCCGTCCCCGGCGACGACCCGTCAGCCGGTCCCGGCGGGCCTGCCGAAGCTCCTGGCACGGCGCGGAAGGTCCCGGTAGCCCCCCGGCGGGTGCCCTTCACGAGGTGGGCAGTTGCCTGCCGTAGTCGACCGTGTCGCCCTTCTCCGGCTCGGTGACGCTGAAAGAGCTGCCCCAGTCCGTGAACGTGAGGGTGCCGGCGCCGCCGGCCCGCTCCAGGCGGAGCGGATACGGCTTGCCCTTGAGGGAGACGTCCAGCGTGCCGCCGGAACCGCCGTCGCCGGCGATGCGGATGGTGGGGGTGCCTGACTGTTCGTGGTGGCCGGCGGTGGAGAGTGAACCGTGCAGGGTCAGCAGGCCCGACAGAAGGAGGTTCTTGTCCGTGAAGCCGCTGAACTTCTTGTACGAGGGATCGCCCTGCGGAACCTTCACGTACTTCCCGTCGAGCGTGCCGGCCGCGCTCGTGTCGCTCCCGTCGGCATGGTTCCAGAAGTCCGCGTCGGCCTGCAGATAGAGCGTCTCGCCGACCCGGAGCAGGTGGAAGGTCGAACCCTTCGAGGTGACCGACCCGGTCCCGCCGTCCGCGTTCAGGCGCATGTCCAGTTCGTAGGTACGCCCGCTGGTGACCACCGTGCCCGCCATCCGTACCGTCGCCACCGACGTCGCCGCCGCGCGGGTCCTCGACTGGATGACGTCCGGGGCCAGCTTGCCCACCCCGTTCGTGCCCGCGTCCGGATCCTCACTGCACGCGGTGAGGAGGGCCAGCGCGCACATCGTGGTCACCAACGCGGCGTGGCGAGTACGGCCACGGCCCGGAGCAAGCACGGTCACCGAGGGGGCCACCTTTCTGACGGGTCCGGCACGGCGTACCGCAGCGTACCGGTGCCCCGGCCCCCCGGCGGAGCCAGTCCGTCCGGACCGCCCACCAGGGCGTATCCGATCGGTACGGGCTAGCCTGAACCCCACCGAGCAGGCGAAAAGGGCAGCAAAGCAACCAAGCGGTACTCGGGTCGGCAAAGGAGGCGGGTCCATGGCAGCGGGCGCCCCCCGGATCTTCGTCTCGCACCTCGCCGGTATCGCCGTCTTCGATCCCACCGGCGACCAGGTGGGGCGGGTCAGGGACCTCGTCGTCATCCTGCGCGTCGGCGCCAAGCCCCCGCGGCTGCTCGGCATGGTCGTCGAACTCTCCACCCGGCGCCGCGTCTTCCTGCCCATGACCCGGGTGACGAGCATCGAGTCCGGCCAGGTCATCACCACCGGCGTGCTCAACGTCCGCCGGTTCGAGCAGCGGCCCACCGAGCGCCTGGTCTTCGGCGAACTCCTGGACCGCCGCGTCGAGCTGGTCGAGACCGGCGAGGAGGTCACCGTCCTGGACCTGGGCGCCCGGCAGCGGCAGGCCCGCCGGGAGTGGGAGGTCGACCGCGTCTTCGTCCGCAAGGGCCGCACGGGTACCTTCCGGCGCACCAGGGGCGAGTCGCTCACCGTCGAGTGGTCCCAGGTCACCGGTTTCTCCCTGGAGGAGCACGGACAGGGCGCGGAGAGCCTGCTCGCCACCTTCGAGCAGCTCCGCGCCGCGGACCTCGCCAACGTGCTGCACCACCTGTCCGCCAAGCGCCGCGCCGAGGTGGCCGCCGCGCTGGACGACGACCGCCTGGCCGACGTCCTCGAAGAGCTTCCCGAGGACGACCAGATCGAGATCCTCGGCAAGCTGAAGGAGGAGCGGGCGGCGGACGTGCTGGAGGCCATGGACCCCGACGACGCGGCCGACCTGCTCGCCGAACTCCCCGAGGAGGACAAGGAGCGGCTGCTGAACCTGATGCAGCCGGCGGACGCGGCCGAGATGCGGCGGCTGATGTCGTACGAGGAACACACGGCCGGCGGGCTGATGACGACCGAGCCGATCGTGGTGCGGCCCGACTCCACCGTCGCCGACGCCCTGGCCCGGGTCCGCAACCCCGACCTGTCCCCGGCCCTCGCCGCCCAGGTCTACGTCTGCCGGCCGCCCGACGAGACCCCGACCGGCAAGTACCTGGGCGCCGTCCACTTCCAGCGCCTGCTGCGCGATCCTCCGTACACCCTGGTCAGTTCGCTCCTCGACGACGACCTGCAACCGCTCGATCCCGAGGCCACGCTGCCGATCATCGCCGGGTTCTTCGCCACGTACGACATGGTCGCGGCGCCCGTGGTGGACGAGACGGGGTCGCTGCTGGGCGCGGTGACCGTGGACGACGTCCTGGACCACATGCTGCCCGAGGACTGGCGGGAGACCGAGTTCCACCTGGACGACGCGGAGGAGCAGGAGCCGGAGAAGGGGGCGGGGGCCCATGGCGCCTGAACGTGAGGGCACCCGGGAGCGCACGCCGTCGGGCGCCACCGCGGCCACCCGGCCGCGCGGGCACCGTCTGGACCAGCCGCGGCCGCCCAGACGGCGGATCGTGCCCGAGTGGGACCCGGAGGCCTTCGGCCGGCTCTCCGAGCGCATCGCGCGATTCCTGGGCACCGGACGGTTCATCGTCTGGATGACGTTCGTGATCATCGTCTGGGTGCTGTGGAACATCTCGGCACCCGGGAAGCTGCGCTTCGACGAGTACCCGTTCATCTTCCTGACCCTGGCCCTGTCCCTCCAGGCCTCCTACGCGGCCCCGCTGATCCTGCTCGCGCAGAACAGGCAGGACGACCGCGACCGCGTCAACCTCGAACAGGACCGCAAGCAGAACGAGCGGTCCATCGCCGACACCGAGTACCTGACCCGGGAGATCGCCGCGCTGCGCATGGGCCTGGGCGAGGTGGCGACCCGGGACTGGATCCGTTCCGAGCTCCAGGACCTGCTCCGGGACATGGACGAGCGGCGGGACGGGCACGGCGCGCACGGCGTATTCCCGGCAGAACGGTCTGCCAGGCGTGACGTAGACGACCGGTGAGGGGCGTTATAGGGGCCGTGCGCCTCGCCGTACCATCGTCTGTATGGCTAGCGAAGACGCGGTGCGCGAGGCTCTGGCGACGGTGAACGACCCGGAGATCAACCGACCCATCACCGAACTGGGGATGGTCAAATCGGTGGAGATCGGGGAGGACGGCGCGGTCGCGGTCACCGTGTACCTGACGGTCTCCGGCTGCCCCATGCGGGACACCATCACCCAGCGGGTCACCGAGGCGGTCTCCCGGGTCGACGGCGTCACCCGGGTCGACGTCACCCTGGACGTGATGAGCGACGAGCAGCGCAAGGAGCTGGCGTCCGCGCTGCGCGGCGGCCAGACCGAGCGTGAGGTGCCCTTCGCCAAACCCGGCAGCCTGACCCGGGTCTACGCGGTCGCCTCCGGCAAGGGCGGTGTCGGCAAGTCCTCGGTGACGGTCAACCTCGCCGCCGCGATGGCCGCCGACGGTCTCAAGGTCGGTGTCGTCGACGCCGACATCTACGGCCACTCGGTCCCGCGCATGCTCGGCGCGGACGGCCGCCCCACCCAGGTCGAGAACATGATCATGCCGCCGTCGGCGAACGGCGTGAAGGTCATCTCGATCGGCATGTTCACCCCGGGCAACGCCCCGGTGGTCTGGCGCGGCCCGATGCTGCACCGCGCCCTCCAGCAGTTCCTCGCGGACGTCTACTGGGGCGACCTCGACGTCCTGCTGCTCGACCTCCCGCCGGGCACGGGTGACATCGCCATCTCGGTCGCCCAGCTGGTCCCGAACGCCGAGATCCTCGTCGTGACGACGCCTCAGCAGGCGGCGGCGGAGGTCGCCGAGCGCGCCGGCTCCATCGCGGTCCAGACCCACCAGAAGATCGTCGGCGTGGTCGAGAACATGTCCGGCCTGCCCTGCCCGCACTGCGGCGAGATGGTCGACGTCTTCGGCACGGGCGGCGGCCAGGCGGTCGCCGACGGCCTCACCCGCACGACGGGTGCGAACGTCCCGGTCCTCGGCAGCATCCCCATCGACGTCCGCCTCCGCGAGGGCGGCGACGAGGGCAAGCCGGTCGTCCTGACCGACCCGGACAGCCCGGCGGGCGCGGCCCTGCGCGGCATCGCCGGGAAGCTGGGCGGCAGGCAGCGGGGCCTGTCGGGCCTGTCCCTGGGCATCACGCCGCGCAACAAGTTCTAGGGGGTCGCAGCGCCCCGCAAGGGGCGCGGGACCGTATCGTGCGGCTCCGCCGCGGGGCGCGACCGGCCACGGCGCGCCCGCGCCCGCACACACCGCGGTCCCGACGGCGAAGGGGCGCCACGAACGACCGGCGCCCCTTTTCTCATGCGTACCCGTCTCTCATGCGTACTCGGCGACGTCCTTGATCACCGCGAACCCGAGCCCGTAGGCCGACATCCCCCGGCCGTACGCCCCCACGTGCACGCCCTGCGACGTGGACCCGGCGAGCACCCACCCGAACTCCGACTCCCGGTAGTGGAACGGGGTGGGCACCCCGTCCACCGGCAGCGACAGCGTGGACCACTCCGGCCCGCTCAGCTCGTCGGCCAACTGCCACGCGGTCTCGGTCTGCTGGTCCAGCCAGTCGTCCCGCAGGGTGTGGTCCATCTGCCCCGGCCAGGTGAAGGACAGCAGCCCGACCCCGGCCAGCCACGCGGCCGACGACACCGACGTGGCCTCCAGCAGCCCTGTCCCGTCGGCGCTCCTGCGGGACGGATTCGCCGCGATGGTCACGACCACCGCGAACTTCTCCCTCGGCTCACCGACGGACGCGGCGAGGTGCTCGTTCCGCACGGACGGCTCGTCGCCGTGCCCGACCGACCCGTGCTCCACCGCGCCGTCGGCCGCCGTACCCACCTGCATCAGCCAGCGCGGCCCTGTGAAGGCCTCGTCGAGGCCGTACCAGGGGAAGGGCGCCTCCAGGTAGCCGTCGACCGTGCGCCGGGCGGAGAGGACCTGCTGTCCGTTCTCCGCGCCCGGCGTCTGTTCGCCCACCCGACTTGTCGTCTCCATCTACCCGGACGCCTCCTAGCTCCAGTCGGTCCGGGGCGGCCCGCCCCCCTTCGGGCGCACTCGTCCGGTCCGCACAACAACTCGGCAGCATATCCACACCGCTGCAACCAGCAGCGAAACCGCCCGGCGCGTGGGTCGCGCGGGCGGCGGGATCAAGCCGTGAGCGGCGCGTACGCGGTATGAAACGCGTCACGTGCACCGCTCGGCCGGAGGTGTCGGGTCGGGCTCAGGTGGCGTCCGCGTCGAACGGCGGACGGTCGTCCTTGCCCGGCTCCTCGGGCTTCTTGGCCATGTCGATCCGGCCACCCGTGGAACCCGCGGAACCCGTGGAAGGGGACGAGTCGGCCTCCCGGCCGTGCACCGCCTCCGTGACCTCGGCCATCTCCTTCTTCAGGTCGAAGCCGTTGCGGATCTCCTTGAGCCCCAGCTCGTCGCTGTCCAGGTGCTTGCGGACGAAGTTCTTGGGGTTGAGGTCGTCGAACTCGAAGTCCTTGAACTCCGGGCCGAGTTCCTCGCGGATGTCCGCCTTGGCGCTCTCCGAGAACTCCCGGATCTTGCGGATGGTCCGCATCACGTCCTGGATGACCTTCGGGAGCTTGTCCGGACCGAAGACGAGCACGGCGAGCACGACGATGGTCGCCAGCTCGAGTGGTCCTATGTCATTGAACACCTGAAGCTCCTTGCGATGTCCTCGGTCCTCGGCCCTCCGGTCGCTGGTGCGGTTGTTCCGTGGTCCGGGCCGGGTCCACGGTACCCGGCGTACCTGTCCGACCGGTACTGCCCCGAGGTGTCCGACCATGTGTGTACGACCGGTTTTCCCGGTTGTTTGCCTAGTCGGAGGCATGGGCGTGGTTTCGCCTGTGACGTTTCTGTCAGTTCCTGTCCGGCTTTCCCGCGGTCAGCGGGCCGCGCGGAAGGAGGGGGAGGGAGCGGAGGTCGCGTCGGGGACGGGTACGGCGAGCAGGGCGGCGCCGGTCGCCTCGGGGGAGTCGGTCCACGAGGTGAGGGTGAACGGCGGGTTGGTGGCCAGGGGGCGTATCAGCGGGGAGACGGCTGCCGCGCCGGCCAGTACGGGTGCGGTCAGCTCCCGCAGCGCGTTCTCGCCGGCGCCCGGGGAGGGCACTCCGGGCAGCAGCGGCGCGGAGGCCGAGGTGGGTGCCGCGGTCGTGGCGGAGCCGAGCAGGCTGCCGGAGGACAGCAGCGGGGTGAGCGAGCGGCGGCGCTGCGAGTCGGCGGCGCCCGCGGTGCCGGTGCCCGCCGTGCCGGCCGGGGCGACGCTGCCGCCACCGGTACCGCTGCGGGCGTCGGCGGAGGTGGAGCCGGGCAGGCCGGCGGTGACCCCGCCGAGAGCGACCGCGGCCAGCGAGACCGCACCGGCGGCGACGAACGCGAACCGCATGCCGCGCGAGGCGGAGCGGTCGGCGTCCGGGCGGCCGACGGGATGGATCCGGAAGCCCCGGTCGGCGGCGACGGCCGAGTCGTGCGGGTGGGCCGGGACGTAGCCGAACTCGAAGCGGTCCTCCTGGCTCACGCCGAAGACCCCGCTGTCGGACCGGCGTCCCGAGGGGCCCGGGCCGCCGAACGGGGAACCGTCGGTGTCGCCGCCCCCGGGCAGCCCCTGGAGGCGGGCGAGGAAGCTCTCGGAGGGCGGGGGCGGGGCGGCCTCCGAAAAGACGCTCTTCAGTGCGCGCTGGGCGTCGGCCTCCGCCTTGCACCTGGCGCAGGTGGCCAGGTGGGCCAGGACGCGCTCACGCGAATCATGACCGAGCTCTCCGTCCACCAGGGCGGAGAGTCGGTCTCCCAGGTGCTGCTCGGCGAGCTGTCGCTCGGCGGGATCGGGTCGGGAACCACTCACGCGGACGCGCCCCCTCCTCCCAGCGCGGGAACACGGGGTACGAAGGAGCGACGCTCGGCCCTGCGGGCTTCCGGGGAGCGGTGCGCGAGGGCCTTGCGCAGCTGGGAGCGGCCGCGGTGGATCCGGGAGCGGACCGTGCCGAGCTTGACGCCGAGGGTCGCGGCGATCTCCTCGTACGACAGGCCCTCGATGTCGCACAGGACGACGGCGGCGCGGAACTCGGGCGCGAGGGTGTCCAGCGCCTGCTGCACGTCGGCGTCGAAGTGCGCGTCGTTGAAGGCCTGGGAAGGGGTGGGCTCACGGCTGGGCAGGCGCTCGGCCGCGTCGTCGCCGAGGGCGTCGAAGCGGATGCGCTGCTTGCGCCGGACCATGTCGAGGAACAGGTTGGTCGTGATGCGGTGCAGCCAGCCCTCGAAGGTGCCCGGCGAGTAGGTCGACAGGGAGCGGAAGACGCGGACGAAGACCTCCTGGGTGAGGTCCTCGGCGTCGTGCTGGTTGCCGGTGAGCCGATAGGCCAGGCGGTAGACGCGGCCGCTGTGCGTGCTGACGATCTCCTCCCACGTGGGCGGAGTCCATGCCTGCCCGTCCGCGTCGGTGGAGAAGGTCGCGGTCCGGTCCTCGCCCATGGCGAGCGCGTCGGCGTGGCTGGGGTCAGCAGCGGTGTCGTTCACGGATTTCGGCCTGCCCGCCGATCCGAGGAAGCGCCGTAGCACTCCTCCCCGGTCCCCGGGTTCGGCCGCACCTCCCCTGTCGGCTCTGGTGGTGTCCAGTGGAGCCCCTACCATAGCCACCTCGCCCGTTAGCACCGGATAAGCGGTTTTACGAGAATTTGATCTCTGCCGGTACGGCTCGTCCCGCCGTGTCGGCGGCTGCTCTGCCGCCGTCTCCTCATCGTGATCCATTCGTGTCCCCCCGCCCTGTCTTCCACCCCTCTAAACGCCTGGTCCCATCTGCGGGTTCCCGGCACCAACGGATACAGTCACGCCCAGGCAACCACGGGGACAGGAGAGGGTCATTACCGGCAACCGGCAGACGAGCTGGGCGTTCGCCGACGCCTTTGTCGCCGAGGACGAAGCGCTGCGGTGGGCCCGTGACCGGGCCCGCGACGCAGGGCTGCGCTCGGTGTCGCCCGGCACGGGTGCCGCGCTGCGTCTGCTCGCCGCCTCCGTGGACGCCAAGGCCGTCGCCGAGATCGGCACCGGGTGCGGGGTGTCGGGGATGCACCTGCTGCACGGCATGCGCGCGGACGGTGTCCTGACGACCGTCGACCCCGAGCCGGAGCACCAGCAGTTCGCCCGGCAGGCCTTCCGCGCCTGCGGCTTCGCCAGCAACCGGGCCCGCTTCATCCCGGGCCGCGCCCTCGACGTACTCCCCCGTCTCGCGGACGCCGGTTACGACCTGGTCTTCTGCGACGGCGACCGGCAGGAGTACTCCGACTATCTCGCTGAATCGTTGCGCCTGCTGCGCACCGGCGGCCTGGTGGTCTTCGAGGGCGTCTTCGCCAACGGCCGGACGGTCGACTCCGGGCCGCAGCCGACCGAGGTGCTGCGGCTGCGCGAGCTGCTGCGCACGGTCCGGGAGAGCCCGGAGCTGCTGCCGTCACTGCTGCCGGTGGGCGACGGACTGCTCTGCGCCGTCAAGCGCTGACCCGCCGCGCGAGGACCCCGGATGCGGCACCGCCCCGGCACCGCATGCGGTGCCGGGGCGGCCGAAAGGGTGTGGTCGCTGACGCCTCAGACGACGACGTTCTTGAGGGCGTCGGCGAGTGCCGCGGCCTCGTCAGGGGTCAGCTCGACGACGAGCCGACCGCCGCCTTCGAGCGGAACGCGCATGACGATGCCCCGCCCCTCCTTGGTCACCTCGAGCGGGCCATCACCCGTCCGCGGCTTCATGGCCGCCATGCTGGTTCCCCTTCCTGAAAACAGCTCATCGTCTGCCGACGGCCCACGAGGGCACGCGCGATCCTTGGCGGGACACGCGGTACCGGCATCGAACACATTGCTTCCAAGCCATTATCCCGCATCTCAGGACCCGATGACCAACATCAGTCGGCATCGCTTGGGCAACGCGCGCGAGCAAAACCACCCAATTCGGCGATGTGACTGCGATACTGCGCCGCCTCGCGTCCTTACGCCGAGCGAGTCGGCTCCGATTTTCTTTGACGCAGGTCACACAACGGGTCCGGTCGTCGGACCGCGATCTCCGCCATGCTGTCCTTCGGACCTGTACGTACTGAGCGGTACGTCAGCCGCGACGACGGAGACGACGGAGGGGACGCACCATGACCGACACCGTGCTCTACGAGGTGAGCGACGGGCTCGCGACGATCACGCTGAACCGCCCCGAGGCGATGAACGCGCTGAACATCGCGACGAAGGTCGCGCTTCGGGAGGTCGCGCGGGAGGCGGCGGCCGACCCGGCCGTGCGGGCCGTCCTGCTGACCGCCGCCGGGGACCGGGCGTTCTGTGTGGGCCAGGACCTCAAGGAACACATCACCCTGCTCGCCTCCGACCGGGAGACGGGGTCGGGGCAGACGATGACGACGGTCCGGGAGCACTACAACCCGATCGTGCGGGCGCTGGCGGGGGCACCGAAGCCGGTGGTGGCCGCGGTGAACGGCGTCGCCGCCGGTGCCGGTCTCGGGTTCGCGCTGGCCGCGGACTACCGCGTGGTCGCCGACACGGCCGCCTTCAACACGTCGTTCGCCGGGGTCGCGCTGACCGCGGACTCCGGGGTCTCGTGGACGCTGCCCCGGGTCGTGGGCCCTGGACGCGCCGCCGACCTGCTGCTCTTCCCGCGCAGCATCAGCGCGCAGGACGCCTACGAGCTGGGCATCGCGAACAAGGTCGTGCCGTCGGCCGAGCTGCGGGCCGAGGGCGAGAAGATCGCGCGGAAGCTGGCCGAGGGGCCGACGATGGCGTACGCGGCACTGAAGGAGGCCGTCGCCTACGGGCTCACGCACTCCCTCGACGAGACGCTGGACAAGGAGGACGAGCTGCAGGCCCGGGCCGGTGCCTCCGAGGACCACGGGATCGCAGTGCAGGCGTTCGTGAACAAGGAGAAGCCGAAGTACCTGGGGCGGTGACGGCCTGTGGGGAACTGCGGGCGCGCAGGGCATCTCGCGCAGTTCCCCGCACGCCTCAACGGGAGCGTCTGCTCATGCACGCTTCCAGGTGGTCGTCGACCAGGCCGCACGCCTGCATCAGGGCGTACGCCGTCGTCGGGCCGATGAAGCGCAGCCCCCGCTTCTTCAGGGCCTTGGACAGGGCCGTCGACTCGGCGGTCACCGGTGCGACGTCGGCGATGGTCCGCGGGGCGGGGTAGGTACCCGGCCTCGGGGCGAACGACCAGATCAGCTCGTCCAGCTCGCCCCGCCCCCACTCCGCCAGGACCTTCGCGTTGGACATCGTCGCGTCGATCTTCGACCGGTTGCGGATGATGCCCGGGTCCGCCAGCAGCCGCTCCCGGTCCTCGTCCGTGAAGGCGGCGACCTTCTCGATGCGGAACCCGGCGAAGGCGGCGCGGAAGCCGGGGCGGCGGCGCAGGATCGTGATCCAGGAGAGTCCGGACTGGAAGGCCTCCAGGCTGAGGCGTTCGTAGAGGGCGTCGTCGCCGTGGACCGGACGGCCCCACTCCTCGTCGTGGTAGGCCACGTAGTCCTCGGTGGACAGGGCCCAGGGGCAGCGCAGTCTGCCGTCCGGCCCGGCCACGGCCGCGCCGGCGGTCGGGGCGGCCTGACCGGTCAGGTCGGTCACGGCCGGTCCTCCGGCTCGGGCTTGTCCAGCGAGGTGTGCCGGGCGTGCGGCGTGGCCCGGGCGCCGGCCAGCGTGGTCTCCAGGTCGGCGATCCGGGCGTCGCGCTCGGCGAGTTCGGCGCCGAGGCGGCTGAGCGCGTCGTCGACGTCCGCCATGCGGTAGCCGCGCGGGGCGAGCGGGAAACGGAGGCTCTCGACGTCCGCGCGGTTCACCGGACGGTCCGGGGGCAGCGGGTCCTGGAAGCGCTCGGGCGCCACCTCGGCCAGCGGGGCGCTCTCGCCGCCGCTCACCACGGACAGCGTGACCGCGGCGACCACGACCGCGAGCGCGACGACCAGGAACAGGAACATAACCATCGCGGTGGCCCCCAGGCTCGATGAAGCTCGTGCGTACTCGTACTGCCGAGTGCGCTTAGTGTGCTCGGTGTCGAATGTGTCTGTGTCCGATCGTGCCATGCGAGTCTGACAGTCAGGGGCACAGGCGGTCGCACCGAGGGACTTACTACGAGAGGTCACAGGCGATGCTCAGGCTGGGCAAGCGGGAATTCGCGCCGCACGAATCGGTGATCATGGCCATCGTGAACCGGACGCCGGACTCCTTCTACGACCAGGGGGCGACCTTCCTCGACGAGCCCGCCCTCGCGCGCGTGGAGCAGGCGGTCGCCGAGGGGGCCGCGATCATCGACATCGGCGGGGTGAAGGCCGGCCCGGGCGAGGAGGTCACGCCCGAGGAGGAGGCGCGCCGGATCGTCGGGTTCGTCGCCGAGGTGCGCCGGCGGTTCCCCGACGTCGTGATCAGCGTGGACACCTGGCGGGCGTCGGTCGCGGAGGCCGCCTGCGAGGCCGGCGCGGATCTGCTGAACGACGCGTGGGGCGGGGTCGATCCTGCGCTGGCGGAGGTCGCGGCCCGGTACCGGGTGGGACTGGTGTGCACGCACGCGGGTGAGGCGGAGCCGCGGACGCGGCCGCACCGGGTGACGTACGACGACGTGATGGCCGACATTCTGCGGGTGACCCTGGGGCTGGCCGAGCGGGCCGTGGCGCTCGGGGTGCCCCGGGAGTCGGTGATGATCGATCCCGGACACGACTTCGGCAAGAACACCCGGCACAGCCTGGAGGCGACGCGCCGGCTGGGCGAGATGACCGCGACGGGGTGGCCGGTGCTGGTCTCCCTGTCCAACAAGGACTTCGTGGGCGAGACGCTGGACCGGCCGGTGAAGGAACGGGTGATCGGCACGCTGGCGACGACGGCGGTGTCGGCGTGGCTGGGAGCGCAGGTGTACCGCGTCCACGAGGTGGCGGAGACCCGCCAGGTCCTCGACATGGTCGCGTCCATCGCGGGCCACCGCCCTCCGACGGTGGCCCGGCGAGGCCTGGCGTAGCCTCCGGCGGCTGCGCCCCCGGTGCCGGCGCGTCCTAGCGGGCCGCTTCCTTGGAGACCAGGGCCACCGCTTCCGCCACGTCGTCCGTGACGTGGAACAGCAGGAGGTCCTTCTCCGAGGCCTTGCCCTGCACCACCAGGGTGTTGCGCAGCCAGTCCACCAGGCCGCCCCAGTAGGCGCTCCCGAACAGCACGATCGGGAAGCGGGTGACCTTCTGCGTCTGCACGAGGGTGAGCGCCTCGAAGAATTCGTCCAGGGTGCCGAGGCCGCCGGGCAGCACCACGAAGCCCTGGGCGTACTTGACGAACATCATCTTCCGCACGAAGAAGTAGCGGAAGTTCAGGCCGATGTCGACGTAGGGGTTCAGGCCCTGCTCGAAGGGCAGCTCGATGCCGAGGCCGACCGAGACGCCGCCCGCCTCCAGGGCGCCCTTGTTGGCCGCCTCCATCGCGCCGGGCCCGCCGCCCGTGATGACCGCCCAGCCGGCCTCGACCAGGCCCCGGCCCAGCCGCACCCCCGCGTCGTACTCCGGCGAGTCCACCGGCGTCCGCGCCGAGCCGAACACGCTGATCGCGGCGGGGAGTTCGGCGAGCGTGCCGAAGCCCTCGATGAACTCCGACTGGATGCGCAGCACCCGCCAGGGGTCCGTGTGGACCCAGTCGGAGGGGCCGCCCGCGTCCAGCAGACGCTGGTCCGTCGTGCTCGCGGTCACCTGACCGCGCCGTCGGAGGACCGGCCCAAGGCGCTGCTCGTCCGGCGGCACCTTCTTCCCCTCGGGGTTCCCGGTAGGCATATGCGCGCTCCCTCCGCTTGCACGTGTACCCGACCCAGCGTAGATCCACCCGGGTTACCGGCGCGGGACGTCGGCATGTCCGCTGCGCAGCGCCGTCGTACGGCTCAACGGGTCAGCCAGGCGCGCAGCCGCTCCTCGCCCGCCAGGATCTTTCCGGTTTCGACCCTTTCATCCCTCTTGTGCGCCAAGTGCGGATTGCCCGGACCGTAGTTGACCGCCGGGACGCCCAGGGCGGAGAAACGGGAGACGTCGGTCCAGCCGTACTTGGGCATCGGGGTGCCGCCGACCGCCTCGACGAAGGCGGCCGCGGCCGGGTGCGAGAGGCCCGGCAGCGCACCGGGGCTGTGGTCGTCGACCACGAACTCCTCGACCCCGCAGCCGGCGAAGACCTCCCGGACGTGCGCGATCGCCTCCTCCTCGGAACGGTCGGGGGCGTACCGGAAGTTGACCGTGACCACGCACTCGTCGGGGATGACGTTGCCGGCGACCCCGCCCGAGACACCCACCGCGTTGAGGCCCTCGCGGTACTCCAGGCCGTCGATGACCGGGTAGCGCGGCTCGTAGGCGGCGAGCCGGGCGAGGATCGGGGCGGCCGCGTGGATCGCGTTGGAGCCCATCCAGGAGCGCGCGGAGTGGGCCCGCTCGCCCGTGGTCCTCAGCAGGACCCGCAGGGTGCCCTGGCAGCCGCCCTCGACCTCGCCGTCGGAGGGTTCGAGAAGGACCGCGAAGTCGCCCGCCAGCCACTCCGGGTGCGCCTCGGCGACGTGCCGGAGGCCGTTGAGGTGGGCGGCGACCTCCTCGTTGTCGTAGAAGACGAAGGTCAGGTCGCGGTTCGGGGCGGGCACGGTGGCCGCGATGCGCAGCTGGACGGCGACGCCGGACTTCATGTCGCAGGTGCCGCAGCCCCACAGCACGCCGTCCTCGTCCAGCCGGGACGGCACGTTGTCAGCGATCGGGACGGTGTCGATGTGACCGGCCAGGATCACGCGCTCGGAGCGGCCGAGGTTCGTCCGGGCGATCACGTTGTTGCCGTACCGGTCGACCGTCAGATGCGGCAGGGCACCCAGCGCGGCCTCGATCGCGTCCGCGAGCGGCTTCTCGGTGCCGCTCTCCGAACGGAAGTCGACGAGTCGCGCGGTCAGCGCGGCCGCGTCCAGAGTGAGGTCAAGCGAGGTGTCGGCCATGGCCCCGACCCTAGCGCGCGGTACCGCGGAGGCGGTTTCACAGGCTTTCGCACGCGGGGTTGAGCCGCTCGTACTCTCCAGTATGTTGTACGCGTGCGAGAGCCGTCCCCCACCCGCCCCACGCGTCGCCGCCGTGCCCTGCGTTTCGTGTCGGGTTTGCTCATCCTGTGCGCCGTCGCGGCGTATCTGGTCGTCCAGTACGTCACCGGCGGCGGCGGCTCCGAGGGCTGCAAGGTCGTCTCGGGCCGGAGCGACAGCGAGTCGTACGATTTCACGCCCGAACAGGCGGTGAACGCGGCGACGATCGCCGCCGTCGGCACCGGGCGCGGCATGCCCGAGCGGGCGGTGGCCATCGCCCTGGCGACCGCGCTCCAGGAGTCCGGGCTGCTCAACATCGAGCACGGCGACCGGGATTCACTGGGCCTGTTCCAGCAGCGGCCCTCACAGGGCTGGGGCACCGCGAAGCAGATCCTGGACCCGGCGTACGCGGCGGGCATGTTCTACGCGCACCTGGCCAAGGTGCGCGACTACGAGACCCTGCCGCTGACGGTGGCCGCGCAGCGCGTGCAGCGCAGCGGCTACCCGGAGGCGTACGCCAAGCACGAGACCGACGCCACCCTGCTCGCGGCGGCCCTGACCGGGCAGGCGGCGGCCACGCTGACCTGCGACGGGCGCCCGGCGGCCGTCACCGGGGCGGCGGCGACGGGTCCGGACGCGGTACGGACCGCGCTGGTACGGGACTTCGGGCGGGACGCGGTCGAGGAGGCCGGCGCGGAGGTGAGCGGCTCGTCCGCGAGTTCGCCGACACCCACGCCGAGCGTGACCGCCACGGCGCACGGACGGACCGTGACCGTGCCGGTGCCGCAGGGCGGCGGGAAGGACGGGTCGGGGCGCACCGAGAGCGAGCGCGGCTGGCAGCTGGCGCACTGGGCGGTGGCCAACTCCTCGGCCCTGCACATCCAGCGGGTGTCGTACGCCGGCCGGGAGTGGTCCGCCGGGAGCACGGACAGCCAGTGGCGGGCTGCGGCCGGTTCGAAGAGCACGGGCGGAGCGGAGAAGTCCGCGGGGTCGGTGCGGATCGTGACCGGGCAGTAGTTCGGCGTTTCACTCCGACGGGTCGGCCGGGGCGGATCGGATCCATGGTGTACCCACGTTCTCGCACGGTCAGCCACCCCTGCGCGAAACCCGTTGCGAGCACGGGGACGTAAGGATTCTGCGCGGTTCCGGACACCCTCACCCCCGGACGCTCTTTGCCCGTTTTTATCCACACCCGATAATGCGATGCGTTATCAATTCTTTACCTTGCGCCTCCGCAACCTTCGCGGACTTCGAGCGGTAGTCACGGCGATCACGTTCCCTCCCGTCGAATGGAGCATCATGTCCCTCCCTCTGACCCGCCGGATCGCCCGTGCCGCGCTGCTCGTCGCAGCGGGAGCGGCAGCCGGGGTCGGTGCGGCCGGCTCCGCCGGCGCGGCCCCGAGCCTGCCGGCCGCCACTCCGAACCTGGGCGGTCTGACCGCGCTGGACGGAGCGAGCGTCGGCAATACCGCCGACAGTGCGGCGCAGAACGTCGCCGGCACCGTCGGCCACACCGGCGGCAGGACGGTCGAGTCGGCGCTGCCGGCCGCGGGCAGGACCGGCGGCAAGGCCGTCAAGGTGGCGGCGCCGGTGGTGCAGCACGCCGCCGGCGACGCGGCCGGCTCCGCCGGTGGGCTGCTCGGCGAGACGGCGGCCACGGCGACCAAGGGCGGCCTGCCGGCACAGGGGCTCGCAAAGGGCGGCCTGCCGACGCAGGGGCTCACCAAGGGCGGCCTGCCGACGCAGGGGCTCACCAAGGGCGGCCTGCCGGTCAAGGGCCTGCCGCTGGGCGGCTGACGCCGCGCGACGCCGGTGATGTGCGAAGGGACCCGGGGTTCGCCCCGGGTCCCTTCTCGTCGTGCCTCGGCTGCCGCCGAAGAGAACTCCGGCAGCGGTCGGGGTCTAGGAGAGCCGCTCCACGGCCGCCCGTACGCGCTCGTCCGTCGCCGTCAGGGCCACCCGGACGAACCTCTCGCCCGCCGTGCCGTAGAAGTCGCCCGGTGCCACCAGGATGCCGAGTTCGGCCAGGTGGGCCACCGTCCGCCAGCAGGACTCGTCCCTCGTCGACCACAGGTAGAGGCTCGCCTCGCTGTGTTCGACGCGGAAGCCGTGGGCCACCAGCGCCGCACGGAGGAGGAGGCGGCGGGCCGCGTAACGCCCGCGCTGTTCCTGGACGTGGGTGTCGTCGGACAGGGCCGCCACCACCGCCGCCTGGGTGGGTGCCGACGTCATCATGCCGCCGTGCTTGCGGATCTCCAGGAGCGGGCCGAGCACCGCCGGGTCACCGGCCAGGAAGGCCGCTCGGTAGCCGGCCAGGTTGGACCGCTTGGAGAGGGAGTGGACGGCCACGACGCCGTCGTACGAGCCGCCGTTCACGTCCGGGTGCAGGACCGAGACGGGGTCTGCCTCCCAGCCCAGTTCGAGGTAGCACTCGTCGGAGAAGACCAGGACGCCGTGGGCGCGGGCCCAGGCGACGATCTCCGTCAGCTCCCGCGCCGGGATGACCCGGCCCGTCGGGTTGGACGGGGAGTTCAGCCAGAGGAGCTTCAGGTTCGTCGGGTCCAGGTCGCGTGGGTCGTCGTAGACCTCGTACTGCGCGCGGGCCAGGCGGGCGCCGACCTCGTAGGTGGGGTACGCCAGGCGCGGGTAGGCGACCTTGTCCCCGGGGCCGAGGCCCAGCTGGGTGGGGAGCCAGGCGACGAGTTCCTTGGAGCCGACGATCGGCAGGACGTGGCGGTGGGTGACGTCGCGGGCGCCCAGGCGGCGCCCGACCCAGCCGGTGATCGCGTCGCGCAGCGCCGGGGTGCCCCAGACGGTGGGGTAGCCGGGCGAGTCGGCCGCGTCGATCAGGGCCTTCTGGATCAGGTCGGGGACCGGGTCCACCGGGGTGCCGACGGAGAGGTCGACGATGCCGTCCGGGTGCGCCGCTGCCGTCTTCTTGTACGGCTCCAGCTTGTCCCAGGGGAAGGTGGGCAGACGGTCGGAGACTGCGGACACGGTCACTGGCTCGCTTTCTTCGGTACGACCGGTACGACCGGCACGGCAAACGCCTCGGTCCCGCAGGCGCCGACCGGGTGCGATCAGGCCGTACGGGACCGAGGCGGCACGGTGGTGCGGCGGGCCGCCGTACGGGCTACCCGGCCTGCGGGGGCAGCGCGGCGACGAAGGGGTGGTCGCGCTCGATCAGGCCCAGCTTGCTGGCGCCCCCGGGAGAGCCGAGCTCGTCGAAGAACTCGACGTTGGCCTTGTAGTAGTCCTTCCACTCCTCCGGAGTGTCGTCCTCGTAGAAGATCGCCTCGACCGGGCAGACCGGCTCACAGGCGCCACAGTCAACGCATTCGTCCGGGTGGATGTACAAGGACCGCTGGCCCTCGTAGATGCAGTCGACCGGGCACTCCTCGATGCACGCCTTGTCCTTCACGTCGACACAAGGCTGCGCGATGACGTAGGTCACGCTGTCGTTCCTCCTCGATTGGGCGCTGGCGGGCCTCCGTAGGCTCCGCCGCCTGGCGCGCGGGAGCGCGGCGTCGTCGATGCCCACCCCTAGTATCTCCGTTCTCGGGCATGATCCGAACAGGAGGGGTGAACCGACCAGTGGAAATCTCGGCCGCAGGACGCTTCGAGGTCCGCATCACCGCTGCTGACGTGGGCAAAAGAATCTCCGTGCGCCGTTTGGCGGGAAATGGCCTACCCGGGGAGAAGTTCACCGACACGGTGGGTGTTCTCACATCATGGGACGACGACGGCATGCTGACGATCGCACGGCGGGACGGGCTGATCGTCCGGATACCGGAGTCCGCTCTGGTGGCCGCCAAGGTGGTGCCGGCCGCTCCGGCGCGCCGCCGGGGACCGGCGGCCACGTACCGCGAAGTCGCGCGTGTCGCCTCGCGCGGCTGGCCGCCGCTGGAGAGCGAGCGGCTCGGTGAGTGGGAGCTGCGGGCCTCCGGGGGATTCACCCGGCGGGCGAACAGCGTGCTGCCGCTGGGCGGGCCGGGCCTCCCGCTCGACGCGGCCCTGGACGCCGTACGGCGGTGGTACGGCGAGCGGGGGCTGCCCGCGTACGTGCAGACCGCGACCGGCGCCGAGGGCACGCAGGAGCTGCTCGGTGCCGAGCTGGAGCGGCGCGGCTGGGTGCGTGAGGTGAGTGCCGAGCTGTGGACCGGGGCGACGGCGCCGGTGGCGGACCGTGCGGAGGGTGCCGGTGTGGTGCTCTCCCGGTCGGCCGACGAGGCCTGGCTCGCGCGCTACCAGCGCAAGGGGGTCGGCGAGGTCGCCCTGCGGGTGCTGCGGGGAGGGCCGTCCGTGTGGTTCGCGACCGTTCCCGGCGAGGGCGCCCCGGCGGCCATCGGGCGGCTGGTGGTGGACGGCCGGTGGGCCGGGTTCGCCGCCGTCGAGGTGGATCCGGCGCTGCGACGCCGGGGACTGGCCGGCGAGGTCATGGCCGCGCTCGCCCGGCGGGCGCTGGAGGAGGGCGCGTCCGCGGCCTGGCTCCAGGTGGAGGCCGGGAACACCGGGGCGCGGGCGCTGTACACCGGGCTGGGTTTCGGGGCACACCACGCGTACCACCACTACAGGGAGCCGGCGGCGGACGGCCGCTGAGGCCGCCGTGGTACGGAGCGTTCCGGAAGGGCACGAAACAGCTATGCACCCCCCTGTTCCAGATCCGGATCCAGCACCGCGTCCGCGTCTGCGTCCGCCGGCGCCGGAGCGGGCCTCCGAGGTCGGGCGGCGCTTCGCCGAGGAGGCGCGGTCCGAGCGGCCCGATCTGGCGACGCTGTGTCTGCTGCTGGGCGCGGCGGCCGACGGCTCGCTGGACGAGGCCGGGATCGACGCGGCGCAGATGGAGCTGGACCGGCTGGCCGGACAGCTGCCGTACCGGCCGGGCGGCCCGCACGCCTGGGCCACGGCGGCGCACCGGCTGCTGGGCGAACGGCTCGGCTTCCACGGCACCGCCTCGGACTACCGCAGGCTGGAGTCCTCACTGCTGCACGAGGTGCTGCGCCGGCGGCGCGGGCTGCCGATCCTGCTGTCCGTGGTCTGGCTGGAGGTGACCCGGCGGGCGGGCGCGCCGGTCCACGGGGTCGCGCTGCCGGGGCACTTCGTGGTGGGGTTCGGGCCGGCCGAGGAGCAGGTGCTGGCCGATCCGTTCGACGGTGGCCGGGTGCTGACCGGTTCGGACGCGCAGACGCTGGTGGTGGGGGCGACGGGGGCGCCGCTGGAGCCGGCGATGCTGGAACCGGCCGATCCGCTGGACGTCGTACGCCGGATCCTCAACAACGTACGGGCCTGGGCGGCGGCCCGGCCCGAGCGGTCGGAGGTGGGCCTGTGGGCGGTGGACCTGTCCCTGCTGATGCCCTCCCACCCGGCCAGGCTGCGGTACGACCGGGCACGGCTGCTGGTGCAGCGGGGTGACTTCACCGACGGCGCCGAGGAGCTGGAGGAGTACGCGGGGCTGATCGAGGCCGTCGACGAGGCGGCGGCGGAGAAGGTGCGCGGCGAGGCACGGTCGGCTCGGGCCAGGCTCAACTGAGGGGAACGGGGGCCGCCGCTTGGCCGTGGGGGGACGCGTTGCGCGCCCGCGAGTCCGTCGTGGCGCGGCGCGCGGTTCCCCGCGCCCCAGGCCGGCTGCCCATGCCGGCAGGCAGTCCCTCAGACTCCCGGGTCCTCTACAGCCAGCCCTTCTCCCGGGCTGTCCGGACCGCCTCCGCCCTGTTGCGCACCGCCAGCTTCTGGATGGCCGTCGAGAGGTAGTTGCGTACCGTCCCCTGCGAGAGGTGCAGGGCCGCCGCCAGCTCCGCGTTGGTGGAGCCGTCTGCCGCCGCGCGCAGCACCTCCCGCTCGCGGTCGGTCAGCGGGTTGGCGCCCTCCGCCAGGGCCGCCGCCGCCAGCGTGGGGTCGATGACGCGCTCGCCGGCCAGGACCTTGCGGACCGCCTCGGCGAGCTGGGCGGCGGGGGCGTCCTTGACCAGGAACGCGTCGGCCCCCGCCTCCATCGCGCTGCGCAGGTAGCCGGGCCGCCCGAAGGTGGTCAGCACGACCAGCTTCACGGCGGGCAGCGCCTTGTGGAGCTGGGCCGCCGCCTCGATGCCCGTGCAGCCCGGCATCTCGATGTCGAGCAGGGCGACATCGACGCCGTGCTGCCGGGCGGCCGCCATCACCTCGTCGCCGCGCGCCACCTGTGCCACGACCTCGATGTCGTCCTCCAGACCCAGCAGGGCGGCGAGCGCCTCGCGGACCATCGACTGGTCCTCGGCGAGGAGGACCTTGATCGTGCTGCTCATGCCCCGGATCCTACGGCCCCGTCGGCTCCCAGCGGGACCCGGGCGACCAGCCGGAAACCTCGCTTCAGGCGCCCCGCCTCCAGCGTGCCGCCGGCCTTCTCCAGCCGCTCGGTGAGCCCGGTGAGGCCGTTGCCCGGGCCCTTGCCGGAACCGCCCGATCCATTGTCCTCGACGGCGAGTTCGAGGACCGGGCCGTCCAGCGTCTGCCGGCGCAGCAGCTCCACCGTGCAGGCGCTCGCGCCACTGTGCCGGACGACGTTGGTGACCGCCTCGCGCAGCGCCCACGCGAGGGCCGCCTCGCCGTCCTCGGGCACTCCGGTGAGGTCGGGCTCGGCCGGGACCTCCGCGGTGACCGCGGCGGCGGTCAGGGCGACCTGGGCGCCCGCGAGCTCGGCGGCGAGCCGGGGGCGCCGGTAGCCGGTGACCGCCTCCCGGACGTCCACCAGGGCCTGCCGGCTGACCTGTTCGATGTCGGAGACCTGCTGCGCCGCCTTGTCGGGGTGGTCCGGGAGCATCCGGCCCGCCAGCTCGCTCTTCAGGGTGATGAGCGAGAGCGAGTGCCCCAGCAGGTCGTGCAGGTCCCGGGCGAGCCGCAGCCGCTCCTCGTTCGCCGCCAGTTGGGCGACCGTGGCGCGGGCCTTGCGCAACTCGATCGTGGTGGCGACCAGTTGCCGTACGCCGATCATGGAGTAGCCGATCAGGAGCACCACCAGGAACAGGCCCCAGGCCTCGTCCAGGTCGTGGCGGTACCAGCCCGCCAGCATCATGGCGGCGGTGTTCAGCGGAATCGTCCAGTAGGCGACCCGCAGCGGGAAGGTCACCCCGCACATCACCGAGACGTACACGAACAGACCGAACCAGGAGCCGCCGAGGCCGAAGGCCAGCACGACCGCGAGCGTCCCCTCCAGGGCGATCGCGGCGTCGACGATCCAGCCCCGGAAGGGACGGCCCATGGAGCGGAAGACGATCGCCAGGTAGATCCCGACGAAGGCCACGAGGCCCGCCCAGCCGGCCGCCGTCGCCGCGGTGCCGTGGTGGCCGGAGGCAAGGTCCTCCGCCGGGGAGGCTAGGTAGATCAGCCAGGGCAGGACCCACACCGTCTTGCGCAGCGCCTCGCCCTGGCTGCGGGGCGGCCGGCCGATCGCTACCAGCCGGTCCCCCCGCGTCTGCCCGTCGGGCCGTGGGTCTTGCGTCATCGTGCTCACGCCTTCAGCGTGTCCTTCCGGTACAGCCAGGCCGCGCCGCCGACGAACAGGGCGAAGAAGGCGACGAGGATGGCGATGTCCTGGGCCTGCGGGGCCTGGCTCTGTTCGATGGCCCGCCCCAGTGCAGCGTACGCGTGGGTGGGCAGCCACTTCGCGATGTCCTGGAGCCAGGTGGGGAAGGAGGACGAAGGCCACCACAGGCCGCCGAGGATCGACAGTCCGAAGTAGGTGATCATCGTGATCGGGCGCACCGCGTCCCCGGAGGCGAGGTAGCCGATCGCCACGCCGAGCGCGGCGAAGACCAGGCTGCCGGCCCAGATGGCGCCGGTGAGGGCGAGCCACTGCCAGGCGTCCAGGCGTACGCCCTTCACCGTGGCGGCGATCGCGAAGACGACCACGATGGAGGGCAGGCTCACCACGGCCGCACTGGCGGTCTTGGCGAGGACGTAGCCGCGTCCGGGCAGGGTGGTCAGCCGCAGCTGTCGTACCCACCCGCTCTCCCGTTCCTTGGCGATGCGCTCGCTGTTGCCCATCAGGACGGCGGTCAGGGCGCCGAAGGAGGCCATGGAGACCATGACGTAGGCCGCCACGGAGAGCCCCGAGTCGCCGACGGTCCGACTGGTGTCGCCCTGGCTGGCGACCAGCAGGAAGATGATCGACGGGTAGATCACCGAGAAGAACAGGAACTTGCGGTTGCGCAGGGCGCGGGCGAGCTCCAGCTTGATCAGGGCGTTCACGACCGCGTGGCCTCCTTGGCCTCTTCGGCCTCCGTGATGGCGACGAACGCCTGCTCCAGGCCGAGCCCGGCGACTTCCAGGTTGTGCGGGTAGACACCCAGGCCGTAGAGGGCGTGGACGGTGGCGTCGGCGTCGGACGACTGGATGCGGATCGTCTGGCCGGAGATGTCGACGGCCGTCAGGAAGGGCAGCGCCCGCAGCGGCGCCTCGTCGATCTCGCCCTCCAGGTCGAAGGAGACCCGGCGGGCGCCCGCCTTGGCCTTGATCTCGGCGGCCGTGCCGTCGGCGAGCAGCCGGCCGCGGTGCAGCACGAGCACCCGGTCGGCGATCGCGTCGGCCTCCTCGAGGTAGTGCGTGGCGAAGAGGACGGTACGGCCCTGGTCGGCCTGTTCCCGCATGGTGGCCCAGAACGCCTGGCGGGCGGAGACGTCCATGCCGGTGGTCGGCTCGTCCAGGACGATCAGGTCGCTGTCGCCGGCGGTCGCGAGCGCGAAGCGGACGCGCTGGGACTGGCCGCCGGAGAGCTTGTTGACCTTGCGGTCGGCGATCTGCGAGATGCCCGCGCGGGCGAGGACGTCGCTGACCTCGTACGGCTTGGGGTGCAGCCGGCAGGCGAGCCCGACGAGTTCGGCGACGGTGACCTCGTCCATCAGACCGCCGCTCTGCAGCATCGCGCCCACCCGGCCGGCGACGATGGCTTCACGCGGGCTCGTGCCGAACACGCTCACCGAGCCGGTGTCGGCCTGCTTGAGGCCGAGCAGCAGGTCGAGCGTGGTCGACTTGCCCGCGCCGTTCGGCCCGAGCAGGGCCACGGTCTCCCCCGGGTGCAGCCGCAGCGAGAGCCCGTCGACGGCCCGCACCTTCCCGTACGTCTTGCTCACCTGGTCGAACCCGACCGCCACCGGGGAGCCGGTGGCGGTGGTCGCCGCTGTCGTCGTCATGCGTCCATGCTCGCGGCCGGACCTGGTCCGGGGGCAGTGTCCACCGTCCGGAGTGCCGTATGACAGATGTCATCCGCACGGCGTGACACGCGCGAGGGGGCGCCCGGTGAGTACCGGGCGCCCCCTCGCGGAGTGGCGTCAGCTCGGGTTGGTGTCGATGACCCCGACGCGCTCCGCCGTGGTCTTGCCGACCAGCGCCTTGCGCAGCGCGGAGGCGACGTCCTGCGGGGTGACGGCCGTCTTCTGGCCGGTGCCCCGGGTGATCAGCACGCCGTCGAAGGTGGCGCCGTACGCCTTCTTGAGGGCGTCGAGGTCGTACGTCTCGACCAGCTTGCCGTCGACCGCCTTGAAGCCGAGGATCTTCGGCAGCGACAGGGCGCCGAACGGGATGCTGTGCACCGCGTCCGTCTGCACGATGACGTTCTTCGACATCGCCGGCTCCGCGAAGTCCTTCATCTCGCGGTCGACCTCCGCGTTGGAGACCGTCGGCTGCACGGTGGTCGTCGGTACGGCCACCGCGGACGCCGTGCCCGTCTCCACCATCGACTCGTACGCCTGCTCGACGGCCTTCGTGGAGGCGGCCGCGTCGATGCCCTTGCCCGCCTTGCCGTAGACCGCGACGGCCTTGCCCCCGGAGAACTTGATCGTGCCCTCGGTGACCGAGCCGGAGCTGCCGCCGAGGCCCTTGAGGGCCGCCTGGAGCTTCTCCTCGTCGACCGGCATGGCCGGCTCGACGACCCGCTTCTGGCCGAACAGGGACCCGATCACGGAGACCGGGTTGTAGTCGCTCTCGGCGGCCTGCTCGACCGTGGACTGCATGTCGAACTGCAGGCCCGCCTGGTCCGGCGGCAGCGAGACGGCCTTGCCGTCGACCGACAGCTTCAGCGGCTTGTTCACCCGTGAGCCGAAGGCGTCGTCGAGCTTCTTGACGGCGTCGTCACGGGTGCCGCCGCCGATGTCGACGCCGAGCACCGTGGTGCCCTTGGGCACGTCGGAGTGGTTCATCAGGAGTCCGGCGCCGTAGACGCCGAGGCCCGCGACCACCACGACACCGACGAGCAGCGGCAGCTTGCCGCGCTTCTTCTTCGCCTTGGCCTTGCCCTTGGACTGGGCCGGGGGCGGCGAGACCGGTTCGGGCAGCTTCGGGGGCGTGTGCGGCAGCGGCCCGTCGGCGGGCGCGCCCGGTGCGAACGGGGAGTTCGCGCCGGGGGGTACGACCGGGATACCGCTGGTGACGGTGTGTCCGGAGACGTTGTCCGCCGGGGAGCCGTAGCCGGGCATGCCCGGTTCGGGCGCGGGCTTTTGCGGGGTGAGGATCGCGGTGTCGTCGCTCAGACCACCGCCGGGGCCGAGACCGGGACCGGCGGGGGCGGTGCGCGCGCCGGGTCCGGCCTGGGCCTGACGGCCGGCGGGGCCGCCCGGGCGGGCGCCGGGGCCTGCCGGGCCGCCGGGCGCGCCGAAGGGCTCGCCGCCGTTGAAGGGCGCGCCGTTCGGCCCCGCGAAGGACTCGCCGCCGTTGACCGGCGGGATGAAGGGGCCGTCGCCGGTGACCGGGCCGCCGGTGGGGCCCGCCGGGCCCTGCGGGCCCCCGGGACCGCCGGGCAGACCCGGCCCGTTGAAGCCGCTGGGGCCGCCGGGGCCGGCCGGCCCGCCACCGGGCGCGCCGGGACCGGGCTGAGCGCCGTTCTGGCCGCCGTTCTCGGAGAAGTACGGCAGTTCGTCCCGGCGGGGCTCGCCGGGGCCCTTCGCGCCGCCCCGGGGGCCGCCGAGCGGGCCCGCGGCGAGCGCCTCGGTCACGTCGAAGGAGCCGGTGCCACCGCCGTGCCCGGGAGCAACCGGGCCGCCGGTCGCACCCGTGGGCAGCCCCGCGCCGTTGGTGGATCCCGGCCGGGACCCGCCGGGCACGCTCATGGATCCGACCACACCGCCGGGGCGGCCGCCGTTCGGACGGGCGGCACCGGGCCCGGCACCGGGCGGGCCCTGCGCGGCCGGACCGTTCGGCGCCGCGGCGGGTGAACCGCCGGGCGTGTCCGCGCCGTTGGCGGCGCCGCCGCGCTGACCGCCCTTGGCCGGGCCGGACTTGCGCGGCGCGAACCAGTCGCTGGACTTCTCGCCGGTGGCGGGCCCGGGCGACGGCGCGGTCTGGGCGGGCGGCTCGGCGGTGCCGGTGGACGTGGTGGCGCCCGTCGGCTGCGCGTGCGTGCCTGTCTCCTCGCCCGCGCCGCCTTCGGCGTCGGTGACCGGAGTACGGACGACCACCGGCGGAATCGGCCGGGATCCGGGGATGTTGATCCGGATCCGGGTCGTCAGCGTGGTCTCGGTCTTGCGTTCCTCGGGCTGGGCGGCCGAACGGCCTGCGGCCTTGCCGTCGTCGGAAGCCATGGGGGTCCCGTACGGCGGTGTGCCCGAGGGGTAAGCGGCTCCCCCGTGCCCGTCGGGCCCGGAGGAAGGAGTGTCAGTTTCACGACTCAAGGCAGGTTCTCCCGGTTGGCTCCGCCGCCCGTTCGACCTTGCTCGGGCGGCTCGGCGGCGCGCACCACCATACTGGCCACTTCTGGCGCTTATCCCATGACCGCTGGGGAAACCCACACCGGACTGTCACGCGCGCCGTACGGCGAAGTGGTACGTCACTTGCCAAGTCGGGCGCCGTACGCGTCAGGTTGCCGCCCCAAACCAATAGTGGCGCAGATCACAGCCAGCGCCATGCCGCCGAGCAGGAAGAGATAGGAGCCGCCCCCCGCGCCGAACAGGAAGTCGCCCTCGGGTCTGCTGACGGTGAGCAGGATGACGGCGACGACCCAGCCGAACGCGGGCGCCACGGCCCCGGACCGGCTGTCCAGCGCCCGCGACCCGCCCACGAAGAGCCCGGCGGCACCGGCCAGGGCGAGCAGCAGCCCGCCGGGGAACCAGGCGGCCTGGACGAGGGTCCCGGCGGCGCCGACGGCCACGCCGAGCACGATCAGCCCGAGCAGGGCGGCGATCCGTCCCGCGGAGGGCCGTTGCAACGGTTGCGCGAGCATCGAGCCACGTCCGGCAGAACTCATGACGCCTCCTCCATCGGTACGCCGAGGCCGGCGAAGAGATCGGTCTCGCGCGCCGCGCCCGGCTCTCCGGCCGCCAACTCGTAGTACTCCGTGACGAATACGGGCTGCGCCAGCTCATTGCTCAGCGCGAAGCAGAGGGCGCCGTGCGGTGCCACCTCGACCTGGGTGGCGTGGGCGGCCATCGCCGCGGTCTTCGCGGTGGCGTACGCGGTCCCGTCGATCTCGGCGGTGACCCGGCGGTCGTCGACCACGCCCGGCACGTCGCCGAGGGCGGCGGCCTTCTCGAACGGGAGACCGGGCAGGTCCTCGTGCAGCCGGGCGAAGGCGGCCTCGGCGACCGTGCGCGGGACGCGGTTCCAGTAGACCTTCGCGACGCGGTGGCCGGCCCCGGCGGCCAACTCGACCGCCCGCATCGCGACGCGGTGGGCCTGGATGTGGTCCGGGTGGCCGTATCCGCCGTTGTCGTCGTAGGTGACGAGGACCTGGGGGCGGATCTCCAGGATCACCTCGGCCAGGTGTCCGGCGGCCTCGTCGAGGTCGGCCCGCCAGAAGCAGTGCGGGTCGTCGTTGTCGGCGGTGCCCATCATGCCGGAGTCCCGGTAGCGGCCGGGGCCGCCGAGCAGCCGGAAGTCGCCGACGCCGAGCTCGCGCATGGCGGCGGCCAGCTCGCCCTGCCGGTGCGCACCCAGCGCGGGACCGGTCAGGTGCCGCAGCTCGGGCGGAATGACCTCACCGCCCTCGCCCAGGGTGCAGGTGACCAGCGTCACATGGGCGCCCTGGTCCGCGTAGCGGGCCATGGTGGCGCCGTTGTTGATCGACTCGTCGTCCGGGTGCGCGTGCACCAGCAGCAGACGCCGGGCGGGTAGCGGCCGGGCGGGCGGTTCCGTCATGTGCCCAGCCTACGAAACGCCACCGACAGCGCCGTGCAGCCCCGGTCGACGAGGCCGACCGGGTCGCAAGCCGCCGCGGGTCAGAACTTGATGCTGCCGATCATGCTGGCGACGTTGGTCGTCAGATCGCTGATCGTCGGCGCGATGGTCGAGGAGGCGAGATAGAAACCGAGCAGCATGCAGACGACCGCATGCCCGCCCTTCAGACCCGACTTCTTGATCAGCAAGAAGACGATGATCGCCAGCAGCACCACCGCCGAAATCGAGAGTGCCACGGCGGCTCACCTCCAAAGATCCCAGGGACGCGGGGGGTTCGGGTATGGGGGTTGTAGATCGGTACAGCAAATCCATCCGCAAGCCAGCAGGTTCATACCCACACAGCGGTAGTGATCATAACTATGCGTGCTCGCGCATCGCTCGGCGCACGGCCGCACAAGGGGGCGCATGGCCAATATGGTCAGGGCATGAAGACCGAGGCTGTCTCATTCCCCCGCCGGCACGCCCGCACCCAGCGTTTCACGCTCGGCGCGCCGCGCGCGTTCACCGTGGCCCCCGACGGCTCCCGGGTGGCGTTCCTGCGCTCGGGTTCCGGTACGGACCGGGCCAATTCCCTGTGGGTTCTCGACGTACCGAGCGGCGAGGAGCGCCTGGCGGCGGACCCGCGCACCCTGCTCGGCGGTGCGGACGAGCGTCTCTCGGCGGCCGAGCGGGCCCGTCGTGAGCGCAGCCGCGAGGGCGGTGCCGGCATCGTCGGCTACGCCTGTGACGCGACCCTGGAGCTGGCGTCTTTCGCCTTGTCAGGGCGGCTTTTCACGGCGGAGCTCAGGGCCGGCACGACCCGTGAACTCACCGTCCCCGGGCCGGTGATCGATCCGCGCCCGTCCCCCGACGGGCGCCATGTCGCGTACGTCGCGGAGGGCGCGCTGCGGGTCGTGGGCGCCGGCGGCGACGGCGACCGGGCGCTGGCGGAGCCCGAGTCGGAGCAGGTCACCTATGGACTGGCCGAGTTCATCGCGGCCGAGGAGATGGGGCGTTCGCGCGGCTTCTGGTGGTCACCGCGGTCCGACCGGCTGCTGGTGGCCCGCGTGGACGACACGCCGGTACAGCGGTGGTGGATCGCCGACCCCGCCCACCCCGGGCGTGAGCCACATCATGTCGCCTACCCGGCGGCGGGCACCGCGAACGCGGACGTCCGGCTGTTCGCCTACGACCTCGAAGGGGGGCGCGCGGAGGTCTCCTGGGACCGGGCGCGCTACCCGTACCTGGCGCATGTGCACTGGTCAGAGGCGGGTGCACCGTTGCTGCTCGTACAGGCTCGCGACCAGCGCAGCCAGCTGTTCCTCGCCGTGGACCCGGGGTCGGGCGCGACCCGGATGGTGCACGCCGACGAAGATCCAACATGGCTTGAACTGTTCGGTGGAGTGCCCTGCTGGAGCCCCTCGGGACAGCTGGTCCGGATCGCCGACGAAGGCGGCGCCCGGGTGCTCGCGGTGGGTGAACGGCCGCTCACCGGTGCCCACTTGCACATCCGCGCGGTTCTCGACGTGACCGCCGACGACGTGCTGGTTTCCGCGTCCGCCGGCGAGGAGGCCGAGTCCCCCGAGACCGGCGAGGTACACGTCTACCGCGTCAACGAGCTCGGCGTGGAGCGCGTGTCGCAGGAGCCCGGCGTGCACACCGCCGTGCGCGCCGGGGGCGTGACCGTTTTGGTCTCCGCCGCACTGGACACCCCGGGCACCCGCGTCCAGCTGCTCCGTGACGGAAAACATCTGGCAACTGTCACGTCCTACGCCGAAGACCCCGGTTTGTCCCCGCGCGTGACACTCACCGAGGGGGGCGCACGCCGAATTC
Organism: Streptomyces sp. NPDC059224; assembly: GCF_042754285.1. Classification (NCBI taxonomy): domain Bacteria; kingdom Bacillati; phylum Actinomycetota; class Actinomycetes; order Kitasatosporales; family Streptomycetaceae; genus Streptomyces; species Streptomyces sp. NPDC059224. The sequence continues at coordinate 53,128 of NZ_JBHZAN010000014.1, read as the reverse complement.
CGTGCGCCGTGCTTATGCCACGGGACTACCACGGGGACACTCCCCTTCCGGTTCTGCTCGACCCCTACGGCGGTCCGCACGGCCAGCGGGTGGTCGCCGCCCACAACGCCCACCTCACCTCCCAGTGGTTCGCCGACCAGGGTTTCGCGGTGATCGTCGCCGACGGGCGGGGCACGCCGGGCCGCTCCCCCGCGTGGGAGAAATCCATCAAGGACGACGTCGCGGCGACCGTCCTGCAGGACCAGGTCGACGCCCTCCAGGCACTCGCCGCGGACTTCCCGCTGGACCTGACCAAGGTGGCGATCCGCGGCTGGTCCTTCGGCGGCTACCTCGCCGCGCTCGCGGCCCTGCGCCGCCCGGACGTCTTCCACGCGGCGGTGGTGGGCGCCCCGGTGACCGACCTGCGCCTGTACGACACCCACTACCAGGAGCGCTACCTCGGCGACCCTGGCGAGCAGCCGGACGTGTACCGCCGCAACTCGGTGATCGACGACGCGGGCCTGGTCGACGCGGCCGAGCCGCACCGCCCGATGATGGTCATCCACGGCCTGGCGGACGACAACGTGGTGGTGGCCCACTCACTGCGCCTGTCCAGTGCCCTGCTGGCGGCCGGCCGCCCGCACGAGGTGCTCCCGCTGTCGGGCGTGACCCACATGACCCCGCAGGAACAGGTGGCCGAGAACCTGCTCCTGCTCCAGCTGGACTTCCTGAAGCGGAGTCTGAGGCTCGGCTAGGGGTACGGCAACGGGCCGGGACGACATGGCGCGTCCCGGCCCGTTTACGGCACCCGCACGGCCGTACGCTGATTACAGTGCCGCGTCCGTATATCGGGACCGGGTCGGCGAAGTTGCCTGCGTGTTAACGCGATTGACCCGCATACATCCCGCTATGAACCCCCGTCACCAAGATCGTCCGGCGCTTCCCCGGCCGGCTCCTCCGGCGGCACCACCTGCTTCTCCTCCGCGAAGTGGCAGGCGGAGTCGTGCGCCGCCGGCCCCGGCACCGACCGGAACACCGCGGGCACCGCCAGCACCGGCACCTCCACCGCACACCGCTCCTCGGCCTTCCAGCACCGCGTGCGGAACCGGCACCCCGACGGAACGTTCGTCGGCGACGGCACGTCCCCGCTGAGGATGATCCGCTCCCGGTGTTCCCGGGCCTCCGGGTCCGGCACGGGCACGGCGGAGAGCAGCGCCTGGGTGTAGGGGTGGGTCGGATGCTCGTAGATCTCCTCGTCCTTGCCGATCTCCACGATCCGTCCGAGGTACATCACCCCGACCCGGTCCGAGATGTGCCGGACGATCGACAGGTCGTGGGCGATGAAGACGTACGACAGGTCGAAGTCCTTCTGGAGCCGGTCGAGCAGGTTGATCACCTGGGCCTGCACGGAGACGTCCAGCGCGGACACCGGTTCGTCCGCGACGATCACCTCGGGGCGCAGCGCCAGCCCCCGCGCGATACCGATGCGCTGCCGCTGGCCGCCGGAGAACTGGTGCGGATAGCGGTTGATGTACTCGGGGTTGAGACCGACGACGTCCAGCAGCTCCTGGACCCGCTTGCGCCGGTCGCCCTTGGGCGCCGCCTCGGGGTGGATCTCGTACGGCTCGCCGACGATGTCGCCCACGGTCATCCGGGGGTTGAGGGAGGTGTACGGGTCCTGGAAGACCATCTGGATGTTGCGGCGGACGGCCTTCAGCGCCCGCCCGCCCAGCCTGGTGATCTCCTCGCCCTTGTACCTGATCGACCCGGCCGTCGGCCGCTCCAGGTTGACGAGCATCTTCGCCACCGTGGACTTGCCGCAGCCGGACTCCCCGACGATGCCGAGGGTCTCCCCCTTGCCGAGCACGAAGTCGACGCCGTCCACGGCCTTGACGGCACCGATCTGCCTCCTGATCAAGATGCCCTGGGTCAAGGGGTAGTGCTTGACCAGTCCGCTCACTTCCAGGATCGGCTCAACCATCGCGTCACCCATTGAGGCACTCCCTCCAGAAGTGGCAGGCGCTGCCCCGGTGCCGGTCCACCTCGTACAGCGGTGGTTCGTCGGTGCGGCACACGTCCTGGGCCATGGGGCAGCGCGGGTTGAAGGCGCACCCGGGTGGGATCTGCATGAGGTTGGGCGGCAGGCCCTTGATGGCGTAGAGCTCCTGGCCCTTCTGGTCCAGGCGCGGGATGGAGTCGAGGAGCCCGCGCGTGTACGGGTGCGCCGGTGCCTTGTAGATGTCGTGCACCGGCGCGGATTCGACGATCCGCCCGGCGTACATCACGGCGATCCGGTCGGCGACGTCCGCGACCACGCCCAGGTCGTGGGTGATCAGGATCAGCCCCATGCGGTACTCGCGCTGCAACTCCGCGAGCAGATCCATGACCTGGGCCTGGACGGTGACGTCCAGCGCCGTGGTCGGCTCGTCGGCGATGACGAGCGCCGGTTCCAGGGCCAGCGCCATGGCGATCATGATGCGCTGGCGCATGCCCCCGGAGAACTGGTGCGGATAGTCCCGCACCCGCTGGGCGGCGCCCGGGATCCGCACCCGGTCCATCAGCTCGACCGCCCTGGCCCGCGCGTCCTTCCGGGACATCCCCCGGTGCACGACGAACATCTCGCCGAGCTGGTCGCCCACGCTCAGCACCGGGTTGAGCGCCGACAGCGCGTCCTGGAAGATCATGGCCATCTCGGCGCCCCGGATCCTCCGCCGCTCCTCCTCCTTCAGCTTCAGCAGATCCCGCCCCCGGAAGAGGATCTCGCCCCCGGCGATCCGCCCCGGAGGCATGTCCAGGATCCCCATCACGGCCTGGGCGGTGACCGACTTCCCGGATCCGGACTCCCCGAGGACGGCCAGGGTCTCGCCGGCGTCGACGGCGTAGGACACCCCGTTGACCGCCTTCGCGATCCCGTCCCGGGTCCGGAACTCCACGTGCAGGTCGCGCACTTCGAGCAGCACGGCGGCGCTCACCTCAGCTTCGGGTCGAGGGCGTCGCGCACCGCGTCGCCGAGCATGATGAAGGCCAGGACGGTGAGCGCGAGGGCCCCGGAGGGCCACAGCAGCGCGTGCGGGGCGTTACGGATGTACGGCGAGGCCGCGGAGATGTCGATGCCCCAGGAGACGCTGGGCGGCTTCAGACCGACGCCGAGGTACGACAGGGTCGCCTCCAGCGCGATGTAGGTGCCGAGCGCGATGGTGGCCACGACGATCACCGGGGCCACCGCGTTGGGCGCGATGTGCCGCAGCAGGATCCGGGAGTTGGAGGCGCCGAGGGCGCGGGCGGCCTGGACGTAGTCGTTCTGTTTGGCGGTGATCACCGAGCCGCGGGCGATCCGGGAGATCTGGGGCCAGCCGAGCAGCACCATGAACCCGATGACCGGCCAGACCGTATTGCTGGTCACCACGGAGAGGAGGACGAGACCGCCGAGGACGACCGGGATCGCGAAGAAGACGTCGGTGATCCGGGACAGCACCGAGTCCCAGACCCCGCCGAAGAACCCGGCGAGGCCGCCGAGCACCGACCCGAGCAGTGCGACCCCGAGCGTGGCGCAGACGCCCACCGTGACGGACGTACGGGCCCCGTAGACGGTCCGGGTGTAGACGTTGCAGCCCTGGCCGTCGTACCCGAAGGGAGCGCCCGGCTGGGAGCCCTCCTGGGCCTTGGCGAGGTCGCACTTGAGGGGGGAGCCGGAGGCGATCAGGGACGGCCACAGGGAGATGACGACGAGGAAGAGGATGACGAGGGCGGAGACGATGAAGACCGGGTTGCGCCGCAGGTCCCGCCAGGCGTCCGACCAGAGCGAGCGGGGCTTGTCGGCCGGGCCGGTGCCGAGCGGTCCGCCGGGTGTCCGCTCCAGCGTCTCCGCCTCGGTCGCCGCCAGGTCCATCGCCCCGCCCATGCCCGTCCCCGCGATGGCCCGGTCCGGCTCGAACGGCTGCTCAGGCATAGCGGATCCTCGGGTCGAGTACGGCGTAGAGCAGGTCCACCAGCAGGTTGGCCACCAGGAACACCAGGACCAGCACCGTCACGAAGCCCACGACCGTCTGGGTGTTCTGCCGCAGGATCCCCTGGTAGAGCTGGTAGCCCACGCCGTGGATGTTGAAGATCCGCTCGGTGACGATGGCGCCGCCCATGAGCGCGCCGATGTCGGTGCCGATGAAGGTGACCACCGGGATGAGGGAGTTGCGCAGCAGGTGCCGTGCGATGACCCGCCGCCTGGGCAGTCCTTTGGCGACGGCCGTACGGACGTAGTCGCTCCGTTTGTTCTCGGCGATGGAGGTGCGGGTCAGCCGGGTGACATAGGCGAGCGAGACGGAGGCGAGGACGAGCCCCGGCACGATCAGCTCGCCGAAGGTGGCGTCCGGGGAGACGGACGGTCTGATCCAGCCCCACTCCACGCCGAGCAGCAGCTGGAGCAGCAGACCGGTGACGAACGTCGGTACGGAGATGACGACCAGGGTCGCCAGCAGTACCCCGGTGTCGACCGGCCGCCCGCGCCGGAGCCCGGTCACGACGCCCAGGGTGATGCCGATGACGACCTCGATGACGACGGCCACGATCGTCAGCCGGATGGTGACGGGGAACGCGGTGGACATCAGCTCGGTGACCGGCTGCCCGTTGAACGCCGTACCGAAGTCCCCGGTGAAGACGTTCCCCATATAGGTGAGGTATTGCTGCCACACCGGCTTGTCGAGCCCGAACTCCTTCTTCAACTGGGCGGCGGTCGCCGGATCGCAGGCCCGCTCTCCGCACAGCCCGGCGATCGGGTCGCCCATGACGTTGACCATCAGGAAGATCAGCAGCGTGGCACCGACGAACACCGGGATCATCTGGAGCAGCCGCCGGACGACATAGCGCCCCATGCCGCGTCAGCTGACCTTGATCTCGTTGTACACGGGGACGCTGAACGGGTTGAGGGCCACGTTCGAGAGGCGCTCGGAGTAGCCGGCGCTGCCGTTCTGGTACCAGAGCGGAATGGCGGCCATGTTGTCGCGGACGACCTCCTCCGCCTTCTGGAAGGTGGAGACGGCCTTGGCGGTGTCGGTCTCGGCGTTGGCCTGGTCGACGAGTGTGTCGAAGTCCTTGTTGGACCACTTGCCGTCGTTGGAGGAGGCGTTGGTGTAGTAGAGCGGCTGGAGGAAGTTCTGGATGAGCGGGTAGTCCATCTGCCAGCCCGCGCGGAACGGCCCGGCCATCTTGTGCTGGCCGATCTGATTGCGGAAGTCGGCGAAAGTGCCCACCGGATTCCCGACGCACGCCTTGTCGTTGCCGAGCGCGTTGTTGATGGAGTTGCACACGGCGTCCACCCACATCCTGTGCGAGCCGGTGTCGGCGTTGTACGTGATCTTGAGCTGTCCGCCGGGCAGCCCGCCGCCCTCCTGGATCAGCGCTTTGGCCTGGTCCGGGTCGTAGTCACAGGCGCTCCCGCACAGCCCCTCCTTGAAACCTCCCGCCGTGCCGAGCACCGGCGAGGTCCAGTCGGTGGCCGGGGTGCGGGTGTTCCGGAAGATGGTGTCGGTGATCTGCTTCCGGTTGATGGCCATGGAAAGGCCGGTACGGACCTTGTCCGATCCGCTCTTGTTCCAGGCGCTGTCGTAGTAGGGAAAGGCGAGCGTCTGGATGATGCCGGCCGGGGTGTTGATGTAACGGTCACCGAGATCGTTCTTGACGTTCTTCAGCTGTGAGGCGGGAACGTCGTCGACGAGGTCGAGGTTGCCGGCGATGAGGTCGGTGTAGGCGGTGTCGCTGTCGGTGTAGACCTTGAGCGTCACTCCACCGTTCTGCGCCTTGTCGGCACCGGGGTAGCCGTCCCACTTCTTCAGGGACATCTGCGATCCCTTGGTGTAGGACTCGATGGCGTACGGGCCGTCGCCGACCGGCTGCGCCAGCCAGCCCGCGTGGTCGGTGAAGAAGGACCGGGGCAGCGGGGCGAAGGCCGCGTAACCGAGGGTGTCGGGGAAACTGGAGAACTTCTGGTTCAGCTTCACCGTGAAGGTCTTGTCGTCGACGACCTTCAGCCCGGAGAGCGCCTCGGCGCTCTGGCTGCCGGTCTCGGGATGGACCTTGTCGTATCCCTCGATGTAACCGAAGAAGTAGGCGTTCTTCTGGTTGTTCTTGAGACTCGCTCCGTAGTTCCAGGCGTCGACGAAGGAGCGGGCGGTCACCTTCTCGCCGTTGGAGAAGGTCCAGCCGTCCTTGACGGTGATCGTGTAGTTCTGCGAGTCGCTCGTGTCGATCTTCTGGGCGAGCATGTCCTGGGCCTTGCCGGTCTTCGGGTCGTACTTCTTCAGACCCCGGAAGATCATGTCGAGGACCTTGCCGCCCTGGACCTCGTTGGTGTTGGCCGGCTCCAGGGGGTTCTGCGGGTCGCCCCAGGAGGAGCTGAGCACGCCGCTCTCGCCCCCGCCGCCCCCGCCGCCGCCCCCGCAGGCCGTTGCGGCGAGCGCCGTCACCACCGCGCAGGCCGCCCATCGGGCGTGCGTGGCTGAACGCATGGCGTGCCTCCTCCGTGAAGGATGATCCGTGAATCGTGCATTACCGGTCAATATCGACCCAATCGGTCGATATTGCTCACCCACTGCCCCGAACGGCGGCCCTCCAGGAGCCCCATGACGACCTTTAGGGGGACACGTCACCCGATTGCAGGCGGCCTCCCGGAGGCGCTTGAGGATCTTGCCTGCGGGGCGCAATGGATCTACGCGTAACGATGCCGAAACGTTGGATTGCGACCTGTCGATGTACGCATTTCGGCACACTCGCGTCCGCATAACGAACTCCTTGCCCGTTTAGCCCGAATGGTCCGAACTAAAGCACGGAGTGATTACGAGGTGCTACCCGCGTAGCTACGGAACGGTCAAGACCAGGCAAAGAAGGTAAAGAGAAACTCAAGCCGCCCGAGAATTTATTGACCTTGAATGAATTGCGTTGAAAAAGTCCGGCGTAGCCCGTAGGGGAGTGCCCTGCGGAGTCATCAGACCCTCCCTTGGGCCAGGAGCACCATGACCCCCCCAACTCCATCCGCGGCTGCCCCGCTCGAGGTGACCGAAGAGACCGGCAAGAAGCCCACCGCTTCGGACGGCTCGAAGGGCAGCGAGAGCAGGTCGCCGGGCCGCCTGGCCTGGAAGCGCTTCAAGCGCGACCGGACGGGCGTTATATCCGCTTACGTCGTGATCTTCTTCTTCGTGATCGGCGCAGCCGCGCCGATCATCGCGAAGCTGTACGGCAAGAACCCGTACACGACCTACACCACCCTGCACCCCGAGCTGCTCGACGCCTTCTCGTACCCCGCGGGGCCCAACGGCGGCATGAGCTCGGAGTACTGGTTCGGCATCGAGCCCCAGCTGGGCCGGGACGTCTTCACGTTCCTGCTGTACGCCATCCGCAACTCCCTCGGCATCGCGACGGCCGCCGCCCTGCTCACCACGGTCCTCGGCGTCGTGATCGGTGTGACGGCGGGCTACCTGGGCGGCAAGACGGACTACCTCGTCAGCCGGATCATCGACATCCTGCTGTCGTTCCCGTCCACGCTGTTCTTCATCGCGTTCATGCCGGTCGTCTTCGGCTTCTTCGTCGCTCCCGACGAGAACATCCCGACCTGGCTCCGCGCCACCGCGCTGATCCTCGTGCTGTCCGCCTTCGGCTGGGCCTCCATCGCCCGACTGCTCCGCGGACAGGTGCTCGGCCTGCGCGAACGGGAGTTCGTCGAGGCGGCCAAGGTCACGGGCGCGTCACCGATGCGTGTCGTGTTCAAGGAACTGCTGCCCAACCTCTGGACTCCGATCATCATCCAGTCCACCCTGCTGCTGCCGGCCTTCGTGACCGCGGAGGCGGGCCTCGCCTTCCTCGGCGTAGGCATGATCGATCCGACCCCCGACTGGGGCGTGATGATCGGCCGAGGCGCGCAGTTCTACACCCAGGACATCACCTTCATGCTCTTCCCGGGCGTCTCCATGGTGATCTTCGTCCTGGCCTTCAACCTGCTCGGTGACTCGGTGCGCGACGCGCTCGACCCGAAGTCCAAGCGGTAGCGATCCCTGTTCCACCCGGCCCGGTTCGATGACGTCCGGCTGGTTCCGACCATCCGAATTGACCCCTATAGGCAGGCTCAGCATGTCTTTTTCTCGCAGAAACTTCCTGATCGCCACCGGTGTGGCTGCGGCCTCCACGACCGTGCTGAGCGCTTGCAGCAGCGGTGACGACAGCAAGGGCTCGTCCAAGGTCCCCTCCGTCTCCACGGCGAAGACCATGAACATCCCGGTCGGGACCAAGGCGGACTCCACGGGCCCGGCGCCCGAGGTCGCGGGTGCGGTCAAGGGCGGCACGGTCTACTCGCTCGACCAGTTCGACATGGACCACCTGGACCCGGCGCAGATCTACGTCTCCACCGAGGGCGCCATCACCCGCCCGATCCTGCGCGGCCTGACCGGCTACAAGGTCGACGACAAGGGCGGCGCCACGCTCGTCGGCGACGTCGCGACCGACGCCGGCACCATGAAGGACGGCGGCAAGACCTGGTCGTTCACGATCAAGGAAGGCGTCAAGTGGGAGGACGGCACCGAGCTGTCCATGGACGACGTCCGCCACACCTTCGAGCGTCTCTTCGCCTCCTTCGTCACCGAGGGTCCCCGCTACGTCCAGCAGTGGCTGGCCGGCGGCGACAAGTACAAGGGCCCCTACGACGGCAAGAAGCTCGCCTCGATCGAGGTCTCCGGCCGGACGATCACCTTCACGCTCAACGAGGCCCGCACCGACTTCAACTACACGCTGGGCATGCCGGGCTACGGCCTGGTGAACAAGAAGAAGGACACCAAGGAGAAGTACGACAAGCGTCCGTACTCCCTCGGCCCCTACAAGATCGACAGCCGCAGCATCGGCAAGTCGATGACCTACGTGCGCAACGAGCACTGGGACCCGGCCACGGACGCGATCCGCAACGCGTACCCGGACAAGTACATCTTCCAGTTCGGCTTCCAGCCGGTCGCCTCCACGGACCGCTACATCGCGGACAAGGGCAACGACCAGTACGCGATGTCGATCTTCAACGAGGTCGCCGCCGAGCGCACCGCGCAGGTCCTCACCAACGCCTCGCTGAAGAAGCGCGTCCTCACCCAGGTCGACACGGTCACCTACTACTGGCCGATCAACATGACCCGGATCAAGGACGTCAAGGTCCGCCAGGCGATCAACTGGGCGTGGCCGCACCAGCAGCTGCAGACCATCCGCGGTGGCGCCTCCACCAGCGAGCTGGCCAGCACCATCCTCAGCCCGGTGACCCCCGGCTACAAGAAGTTCGACCTGTACGGCGTGACCACCAAGCCCGGTGGCGACCCGGAGAAGGCCAAGGCCCTGCTGAAGGAGGCCGGCAAGGTCGGCCAGAAGCTGGTCATCGCCTACCAGCAGTCGGACAACGCGGTGAAGCAGGCCGTGGCCATCAAGAACGCCCTTGAGGCGGCCGGCTTCCAGGTCGTCAACCAGCAGGTCGACAAGACCACCTTCTACACCCAGATCGGCAAGATCGACAACGGCTACGACCTGTTCGCGGCCGGCTGGAGCCCGGACTGGCCGAACGGCTACTCGGTCTTCTACCCCTGCTGGAGCGGCAAGAACATCGGCGACGGCCGCAGCAACTACGCCCAGCTGAACGACCCGAGCGTGAACAAGGCGATCGACGCGGCCGCCAAGATCGCCGACGTCGACGAGGCCAACAAGGCCTGGGGTGACATCGACAAGCAGATCATGGAGCTCGCGGCGGTCGTTCCGGACTACCACTCCATCCGTAACTGGATGTACGGATCCAAGATCGGCAACGTCGTCTACGACGCCGGCAACACCTGCGTCGCGCTCTGCAAGCTGTACGTCAAGAAGTAAGCGCACAGACCCTCGGGGGGCGGCCGCGACCGGCCGCCCCCCTACGGCCCACCCCCTCACCCCGGCGACGGCGCCCCGTCCGGAAAGTCACCACCCATGTTCCGCTTCCTTGTCCGCCGAGTCTTCGGCGCGCTGGTCATCCTGTTGATCATCAGCGCCGTCACCTTCTGGCTCTTCTACGCCATCCCGCGTGACCCCGCCACGATGTCCTGCGGCAAGAACTGCACGCCCGACATGCTCGCGCAGGTCCGGCACAACCTGGGCATCGACCACCCGGTTCCGGTCCAGTACTGGTACTGGCTCAAGGGCATCTTCGTCGGACGCAGCTACGGCGACTTCGGCAACTGCAGCGCGCCGTGCCTCGGGTACTCGTTCGCCAACCGCGAGCCCGTCCTCGGCACGATCATGGACCGGCTTCCGCTGACCCTGTCGCTCGCCTTCGGATCGGCCGTCGTCTTCCTGATCTTCGGCATCGGCTCCGGCATGCTGGCCGCCGTGAAGCAGGGCAAGTGGCAGGACAAGGTCGCCAGCTCGGCGTCGCTGATCGCCTCCTCGATGCAGATCTACTTCGTCGGCTACATCGCGATGTACTTCCTCGTCGCCAAGCTCGGCATCCTGGACAACCCGTCCTACACCCCCCTCACCCAGGACCCGTTCGAGTGGGCCTCCGGCCTGCTGCTGCCGTGGCTGGTGCTGGCCCTCATCTGGACCGCCAACTACACCCGTATGACGCGCTCGCAGCTGGTCGAGACGCTCAGCGAGGACTACGTGCGCACGGCCCGGGCCAAGGGTCTGTCCCGGCGCAACGTCTTCTTCCGGTTCGCCTGGCGCGGTGCCATGGGTCCGATCGTCACGATCTTCGGCATCGACCTCGCCACCCTCGTCGGCGGCGCGATCATCACCGAGACCGTCTTCAGCCTCCAGGGCGTGGGACAGCTCGCACTGAAGTCCGTGGAACAGAGCGACCTGCCCATGGTTCTCGGCGTGACCCTGCTGTCCGCCGGCGCGATCGTGCTCTTCAACATCGTCGTCGACGCCGTCTACGCCCTCATCGACCCGCGGATCCGGCTCGCCTGACCTCCGCCCCACCCCCTACCTCTCGCATCACCCCCCAGGAGCGTCACCGTGACGAGCACCGATCAGCAGCCGTTCCTCTCCGTCAAGGACCTCAAAGTCCACTTCTCCACCGAGGACGGCATCGTCAAGGCCGTCGACGGGCTCAGCTTCGACCTCGTCAAGGGCCAGACACTCGGCATCGTGGGCGAGTCGGGCTCCGGCAAGTCCGTCACCAACCTGACGATCCTGGGTCTGCACGACCCCGCCCGCACCCAGATCGACGGCGAGATCCTGCTCGACGGCAAGGAGCTGCTCACGGCTTCCGAGCGGGAGCTGGAGAAGCTGCGCGGCAACAAGATGTCGATGATCTTCCAGGACGCGCTGGCCTCGCTGTCGCCGTACCACACCATCGGCACGCAGATCTCCGAGGTGTACCGCAAGCACACCGGTGCCTCCAAGAAGGAGTCCCGGGCGCGGGCGATCGAGATGCTGCGCCGGGTCGGGATCCCCCAGCCGGACGTGCGGGTGGACGACTACCCGCACCAGTTCTCCGGCGGTATGCGCCAGCGGGCGATGATCGCGATGGCCCTGGTCTGCGACCCGGAGCTGCTGATCGCGGACGAGCCCACCACCGCGCTCGACGTGACGGTCCAGGCCCAGATCATGGACCTCCTCAAGGACCTCCAGCAGGAGTTCGGCACGGCGATCATCTTCATCACCCACGACCTCGGTGTCATCGCCGACATCGCCGACGACGTCCTGGTGATGTACGGCGGCCGCTGCGTGGAGCGCGGCACCAAGAAGCAGGTGCTGGGCGCGCCGCAGCACCCGTACACGCTGGGCCTGCTCAACTCCATGCCGAGCCTCGACGGACCGGTCGACGTCCCGCTGTCGCCGATCCCCGGTTCACCGCCGTCGCTGCTCAACCCGCCCACGGGCTGCCGTTTCCACCCGCGGTGCGCGTTCGCGGACAAGGTGCCGGGCAACCGGTGCTCCACCGAGCAGCCGCTGCTCCAGCTGACCGAGGGCCGCGGCTCCGCCTGCCACCTGGAGCTGAGCCGGCGTGACGATCTCTTCGCCGACTACGCGGCGACCAGCCACAACTGACGGACAAGACGGGACTTCACGATCATGAGCAACACGAACCCCCTCCTGGACGTCTCCGGGCTGACCAAACACTTCCCGATCAAGGGCGGCTTCCCGATCAAGCGGACGGTCGGCGCGGTGCAGGCCGTCGACGGCCTGGACTTCCAGGTCGCCGAGGGCGAGGCCCTGGGCCTGGTCGGCGAGTCGGGCTGCGGCAAGTCGACCACCGGCCGGCTGATCACCCGCCTGCTGGAGCCGACCGGCGGCAAGATCTCCTACCGCGGGCAGGACATCACGCACGCGGGCCGCAGGCAGCTGGCGCCGATCCGGTCCGAGATCCAGATGATCTTCCAGGACCCGTACGCGTCCCTCAACCCGCGCCAGACGGTCGGCAAGATCATCGCGGGTCCGATGGAGATCAACGACATCAACCCGCCCGGCGGCCGCGAGGCCCGGGTCCGCGAGCTCCTGGAGATCGTCGGCCTGAACCCCGAGCACTTCAACCGTTTCCCGCACGAGTTCTCCGGCGGCCAGCGCCAGCGCATCGGCGTCGCCCGCGCCCTCGCGCTGGAGCCGAAGCTGATCGTGGCGGACGAGCCGGTCTCGGCCCTGGACGTCTCGATCCAGGCCCAGGTCGTGAACCTTCTGCAGAAGGTGCAGAAGGAACTCGGCATCGCGTTCGTCTTCATCGCGCACGACCTCGCGATCGTGCGGCACTTCTCGCAGCGCGTCGCGGTGATGTACCTCGGCAAGATCGTGGAGATCGCCGACCGCGAGGACCTGTACGAGAACCCGCGCCACCCCTACACGCGGGCGCTGCTGTCCGCCGTGCCCGAGGCGACGGTGGACGTGGAGCCGCGCGAGCGGATCCGTCTGGTCGGTGACGTCCCGTCCCCGATCAACCCGCCGTCCGGCTGCCGTTTCCGCACGCGTTGCTGGAAGGCGACGGAGAAGTGCGCGACGGAGGCCCCGCCGCTGGTCCAGGCCGAGGGCAACAAGCCCGGTCACCTGACCGCGTGCCACTACCCTGAGGTCCGGGACATGGTTCCCGCCCCGCGCCTCTCCAAGGACCCCGAGGCAGCGGCCTGACACACCCCTTTCCGTCAGCCGCCGCCTGCGGAACGGACCTTCACCGGCCCATTGACCCGAGCCCTGATCGTCCGCTCCAGGGGAGCAAGGGCCCGCACCTCCCCAGGTGCGGGCCCTTCTCATGGCCTCCCCGCTCAGGTGGGTGTGGCGTCGCCCGCACCGGTCCCGGGCAGCGCCGGGCCGGTCTGCGGCGAGGCCGTCGGTGTCGCCGTACCGGTCTCACAGGGCTCCGGCCGCCCCGCCTGCGGTGCCCGCAGCGACCGCACCGCAGGGGACAGGAGTGCGGCGAGCGTCGCGGTGACGATCAGGACCGCGCAGACCTCCAGCATCCGGTCGGTGCCGAACGCGTCGGCGGCGGGGCCCGCGACGGCCAGGCCGAGCGGGGCGAGGGTGAGCGAGCCGAACCAGTCGTAGGAACTGACCCGGGACAGCGCCTCCTCGGGGACTTCGCGCTGGATGGTCGTGGACCACAGCACACCGAAGAAGTCCAGGCTGACACCGGCGGCGAAGGCGCCCACCGCGACGGCCCACAGCGGCGCCCCGCCCCCGAGGAGGACGGGCGGCAGGGCCGCGGGCAGGGTGAACAGGACCGCCGCCAGGATCGGCCGGCCCACCCGGGTACGGCCCGCGATCCCGGCGCCGGCCACGGCCCCCAGCGCCTGCGCCCCCACCACCAGCGACCAGGCACGGGCCCCGCCGAAGTGGGCGCTCGCGGCCAGCGGTCCAAGGACACCGGCGTTGGCGTTCATGGCGGCGACCACCACGGAGAACTGGACGACGACCACCCACAGCCACTGGCGGGAGGCGAACTCCTGCCAGCCCTCGCGCAGATCGGCCCAGCCCGAGGCGGCCTTCCGTGGCCGGCGGCTCAGCCGCAGCGGGACGGTGAGGGCCGCGCTGACGACGAACGACAGGCCGTTGAGGGCCAGCGCCCAGCCGGCCCCGACCCAGGCCACGGTCACGCCCGAGAGGGCCAGGCCCAGCAGCAGGGAGGTGTTGGTACCGACCCTCAGCAGGCCGTTGGCCCGCTGGAGCGCCTCGGACGGCACCAGCCGCGGGATGACCCCGTCCATCGCGGGCCCGAACAGGGCCGACGCGATGCCGGCCGTGACGGCCAGTGCGCACAGCGCGGCGACGGGGGCGTGGCCGCTGAGCACCATCGCCGCCAGCCCGCCGTAGGAAAGAGCGCCCAGCACGTCCGCCGCGGCCATCAGCCCGGAGCGGGAGACCCGGTCGGCGATCACACCGCCGACCAGGACCAGAGCGAGCTGCGGGACCGCCTGGCAGGCGACGACCAGCGAGAGTTTTCCAGGGCTCGCACCGGGCAGCGAGAGCACCGCGAAGGCCAGCGCGATCCGGGCGAACCCGTTGCCGAGGACGGAGATGATCCGGGCCAGTGCCAGCCGGACGAAGCCGGCGTTGCGGAGCAGGGAAGGGGTGTGGTCAGCGACGGACATGGACGCGCACCCTACGCCCTGTGGCTCGGGCCCCTCTCCCCGCCCTACGGGCCCTCCTCGGCGAACAGTTCCACAGCGTCGGTGACGTGCATGGCGCGCTGCGCCCATGCCTCCAGCCGGTCCAGGTCGGTACAGGCGTGCACCCGCTCCCGCACGGGATCGGTCACCGGGACGCCCCGCCACTCCAGAATCCGGAGGACCATCTCGGCCTTGGCCTCGGCTCGGCCTTCCTCCCGGCCCTCCTCCCGGCCCTCCTCCCGGCCCTCCTCCCGCACCTGCTCCGCCAGCGGGTGTCGCCAGAAGTACTGGATAGCCGTCATCAGGTCCCTCCACATCTGCCTCGCCTGAGGATCAACCAGGCACGAGTCGACGAACTGCACGAAGACCGCGGCGCTGTCACGGTCAATGGTTTTCAGTGCGGCCGCCAGCGATTCCAGTATGGCCGGGGCCTGCCGACCCCGCCCATGCGTCATCGCCGAAAGCACCGCAAGAGGTACGTCGTTCTCCGCCTCCCGTACATCCGCGATCACCGGCACGTTGTCCGGCCCCAGCACCAGCGGACGCACCGTCAGCGACTCCCACCCGCGCAGCCCCAGCTGGATCGGCCGGGCCGCCCACCGCGCCGTCGCACTGCTCTGCGTAATCACGATCAGCACCGGCTCACACCGGTACTTCTCATACAGATATGACAGGTAGTACGGCCAACTCCCCCGCTTACGCTCGTCCGCCTTCCCCTGCGACTCGACGGCCAGGAGATACGTCCCCTCGTCCGTCTCCGCCCGCAGCAACGTGTCCACCCGACGCTCGACCGGCTCGATCTCCGTCAGATCCACGTTCATCGCCGCGATCTCCCGCGGCTCCGGGAACGGCACGCCCAGCACCCGCTGCAACGCGTGCGTCAACAGCCCCGGGTCCTTCTGGAAGATCCGGTGCAACGCCTCGTGCGTCGGCCCCACCATCACGCCACCCCCAACTCACACCACACGTATTTGCCCCGGTCCCCGAACCGGGAAGACGGCTGCCAGCCCCAGCAGTCGGCACACGCCACCACCAGGCCCAGCCCCCGTCCCGCCTCATCAAGGCCCGCCACCGCCTCCAACCTCCCCGGCGGCTCCGGAGGCACGGGATCCGCGTCCCACACCCCGATCCACACGACGCCCTCCGCAGAACGCCGTACCCGCAGCGCCGCCGGCCCCTTCGTATGCCGTACGGCGTTGGAGACCAGCTCCGCCGCCAGCAGCTCCGCGGTGTCCGCGACGGCGATGAGCCCGTGCATCGTCAGGATCAGGCGGAGGGTGCGGCGGCAGATCGTGACGGCTCTGAGGTCGTTGGGAACGGACAGCGTGTAGTCCCAGGTTTCGGACATGCGTCATCAACTCCGGTCGGAAGAAGGGGATTTCAGGCGCGGCGGCATTACGGGGCGACCTTGCGGCGCACTTGCGCAGCGTGTACTTGGCGTCACCGACGGTAGAGACCTAATTTGGGACGACGCAAGTCGCTGCCGTAATCTGCCCTCGAAAGATGTGCTGCTCTGGGGCAGTTCACCGCGAGGGGGAAGACATGACACGCAGGAAGCAGCCCACAGCTCGGCAAGAGCGTCTGGGTTCCGAACTGCGTCGGCTCCGCGAAGCCGCAGGACTCAAGGGACTCGAGGCTGCGTCACTGCTCGGAACGGACTCCGCCCAGATCAGTCAGATCGAATTCGGCACAGCCGGCGTGAGCGAGGAGCGCGTGCGACGACTGGCGTCTCACTACTCCTGTACGGACGCCGAGTTGGTCGAGGCACTGGTGGCCATCGCTACCGATCGGACCCGCGGCTGGTGGGAGAAGTACCGCGGTTCGCTGCCGACCTCGTTCCTGGATCTCGCCGAGTTGGAGTACCACTCCTCGTATCGCCTGGATGTCGAGTTCCTGCACATCCCTGGCTTGTTCCAGACCGAGGACTACGCCCGCGCCATTTTCTCCTACCGTGTCCCCGAACTCCCCGCAGACGACGTCGAACTGCGCGTTCGCCACCGCCTGGAACGCAAGGTCGTCATCGAGGAACCGGCCCGTGTCCCCTACAAGGCCGTAATCCACGAGGCGGCCCTGCGCATCAGGGTCTGCGACCGCGCAGCCGCGCGCGTCCAACTCGACCGCATCCTTGAGCTCTCCGAAGCACCCCACATCACCGTGCGGGTCATTCCGTTCGACCTGGACGACTTCGCTGGAGCCACGAACGCCATGATGTACGCGGGTGGCGCCGTACCCAGGCTGGACACGGCGGTACGCGATGCGCCTCACGGCGCGGGATTCATCGGCTGCGAGGCCCAACTCAGCGCCTTTCGAACGCTCTTCCGTAAAGTGGAGTTCGCATCCCTCGACCCCGAACGGTCGCGCGACTTCATCCACAACCTGAGGAAAGAGCTGTGAGGGCCGACCATGAACCCTGACAACTGGCAGAGATCGTCCTACTCGGGAAGCGGCGACGGCAACAACTGTGTCGAGGTCGCCCCCCGCCCGGCCCACATATCCATCCGCGACTCCAAAGCCCCCACCAGAGCCGCCCTCACCTTCCCCGTCACCGCCTTCGCCCCGTTCCTCGACGCGCTGAAGGCCACCGCCCCTCATCCATCCTGAGCCACCAGCTCCACCTCGAACCCGGCGTCGTCCTCCAGGTACGCCGCGTAGTGCCCGGGGCCGCCTGCGTACGGATGGCGGTCGGTGAAGAGCAGCGACCAGCCGTGTGCGGGGGCCTCCGTCGCCAGCGCGTCCACCGTCGCCCGGTCGGCCGCGTGGAAGGCCAGGTGGTTGAGGCCCGGGCGCATCCGGTCGTGCCCGGCGTCGGCGCCCCGCAGTGCCGGTGACCGCTCGATCACGAGATACGTCGATCCGTGCCGCCAGCTGCGGCCCGCCGGCCAGTCCTGGTACGGCGCCCAGCCCAGCCGTCCGAGCAGCCAGCCCCAGGACTCCGCGGCCCGGTCCAGGTCTGCCACCCACAGCTCAATGTGATGAAGCACCCGTGCTCCAGGGAAAGTTGAGGGAAGGTCAAGAAGAAAGCTGTTCCTGACCTTTCGTTCAACATCATGTGGCAGACTGCCGCGGTGGTCGATCATTCGTTCGCGAATCCTTCGCTCGCCGCGCTGTACGACAGCCTCAACCCGTGGGGGCCGGGTGACGACTTCTATCTGGATCTCGTCATGGGCGCCGGCTCCGTGCTCGACGTCGGCTGCGGTACCGGGCGGCTGCTGCGGCGGGCTCGTGGAGCGGGGCACGAGGGCCGGCTGGCGGGGCTCGATCCGGCGGCCGCGATGCTCGTGCAGGGGCGGCAGGCCGACCCGACCGTCGAATGGATCCTCGGTGATCTCCGTGCCCGGCTCTGGGACGGCCCCGGCTTCGACCTCGTCGTGATGACCGGTCACGCCTTCCAGGTGCTGCTGACCGACGAGGAGCTGCGGATCGCACTGGACGCGGTCCGCCGCGCCCTCTCCCCCACCGGCCGCTTCGTCTTCGAGACCCGCAACCCCGGCGCCCGTGCCTGGGAGCGCTGGACCCCCGACCGCGTGCACCACGTCACCGACGCGGACGGCCGTGCGGTCCGGGTCTGGCACGAGGTCGAGGGGTCCCCGGCCGGGGACCGGGTGACCTTCACCGAGACGTACGACGGCTCCCCCTGGCCGCGGCCCCAGGTGTGCCGCGCCACCCTGCGTTTCCTCGGCCCCGACGCCCTCGCCGGTTTCCTCACGGACGCGGGTCTCCAGGTGGCGGAACAGCACGGCGACTGGTCCCGGGGCCCGCTCACCTCCGCCAGCCCCGAGATCATCACCGTCGCGCGACCCGTCTAGTCGTCCTCCTCCAGCGCCAGCAGCGCCGGGTCCAGGACGATGTCCTCGTCCCTCGCCTCCGTCGTCGGCTCCTCCGGGAAGTGGCAGGCCGTCAGGTGGCCTTCCCGGTTGCCCGAGATCTGGACCAGCGGCGGCTCCTCCGTCGCGCACTTGTCCTCGGCCTTCCAGCAACGGGTGCGGAAGCGGCAGCCGGACGGCGGGGAGATCGGGGACGGGACGTCGCCGGCGAGGCGGATGCGCTCGCGGCCCACCGCGTCCTCGTCGTCCGAGAGGTTGACCTCCGGCACCGCCGAGAGCAGGGCGTGGGTGTAGGGGTGACGCGGCCGGTTGTAGATGGCGTCCCGGTCACCGACCTCGATGATCTTGCCGAGGTACATCACCGCGACCCGCTGGGAGAAGTGCCGTACCACCGCCAGGTCGTGGGCGATGAAGAGGAAGGCGATGCCCAGTTCCCGCTGCACCTGCTGGAGGAGGTTCACCACCTGGGCCTGGATCGAGACGTCCAGGGCCGAGACAGGCTCGTCCGCCACGATCAGCTTCGGCTCCAGCGCGAGGGCGCGGGCGACGCCGATGCGCTGGCGCTGGCCGCCGGAGAACTCGTGCGGGAAACGGTTGAAGTGCTCGGGGTTGAGACCGACGATCTCCAGCAGCTCCCGTACGCGCTTCTCCCGGCCGCCCTCCGGCTGAATCCCGTTGATCTCCATCGGACCCGAGATGATCTTGCCGACGGTCTGGCGGGGGTTCAGCGACGAGTACGGGTCCTGGAAGATCATCTGGATCTCGGAGCGGATCGGCGCCAGCTGCCTGCGCGTGGCACGGCTGATGTCCTTGCCCCGGTACGCGATCGAACCGCTGGTCGGCTCCAGGAGGCGGGTGATCAGGCGGCCCGTGGTCGACTTGCCGCAGCCCGACTCGCCGACCAGTCCGAAGCTCTCCCCCACCCGTACGGTCAGGTCGATGCCGTCCACGGCCTGGACGTGCCCGACCGTCCGCCGGATCGGGAAGCCGCCCTTGACCGGGAAGTACTTGGTCAGTCCGGAGACTTCGAGCAGCGGTTCCCCGACGGCGGCCTCACGCGGGGCGGGAAGGATCGTGTCCTGGGTCATGACGTGTCGTCTCCTAGCCCAGTCGGGGCTTGATCTCTTCGATGAAGATGGTCTGCTTCTGGTCCGCCGTGAGATGGCAGGCCGAGGCGCGGTCGGGGGCCAGCAGCGGGCGTTCGGTGACGCAGCGGGTACCGCCGACCCGGTCCTGGAAGGTGCAGCGGGGATGGAAACGGCAGCCGGAGGGAGGGTTCAGGAGCGACGGCGGCGTGCCCGGGATCGGGCTCAGGGGGGTCGAAAGGTCGGAGTCCAGCCTCGGCATCGAGTTCAGCAGGCCCCAGGTGTACGGGTGTTGCGGTGTGCGCATGACCTCCCGGACCGTGCCGCGCTCCACCGCGCTCCCCGCGTACATCACCATGATGTCGTCGGCCATGTCGGCGATCACCCCCAGGTCGTGGGTGATGAAAATGATGCCGGAGCCGAACTCCTGTTGCAGGTCCTTCAGCAGATCCAGGATCTGCGCCTGGACCGTCACGTCCAGGGCCGTCGTCGGTTCGTCGGCGATCAGCAGGTCGGGGTCGCAGATCAGTGCCATCGCGATCATGGCGCGCTGGCGCATGCCTCCGGAGAACTGGTGGGGGTAGTCCTTCGCCCGCTCCCGGGGGTTGGGGATGCCCACCTTCGCCAGCATCTCGACCGCACGCTCCCACGCCGCCCGCTTCGAGACCCGCTTGTGCTTCATGTAGGGCTCGGCGATCTGCCGGCCCACCGTGTAGAAGGGGGACAGCGCGGTCAGCGGGTCCTGGAAGATCATCGCGGCCCGGTTGCCGCGCAGCCGCTCCATCTCGTTCTCGGTGGCGGTGATCAGCTCCTTGCCGTCGAGCACGATCTCGCCGTCGATCTTCGTGAACAGCGGGTTGTGCAGGCCGAGGATCGTCAGGTTGGTGACGGACTTGCCGGAGCCGGACTCGCCGACGATGCCGAGGGTCCTGCCGCGCATCAGGTCGAAGGAGAGCCCGTCGACCGCCTTCACGGGACCGTCCTCCGTGGAGAACGTCACCTGGAGATCGCGGACCGAGAGGAAGCCGTCCGGCGCGTTCGCCGCCGGTGCGCCCTCTGGTTTGGTCACTGTGGTCACGGTGTCGCTTCCTAAGGGTCCTAAGAGAGGCGGATGCGCGGGTCGATCCACGCGTACGTGATGTCGGTGAAGATGTTGATGATCAGGATGAAGAAGGCGCCGAACAGCATCACGCCCATCGTCAGCGGCAGATCCTTGTTGACCGCACCGTCCACCGCGAGCCGGCCGATCCCCTGGAGTGAGAAGGTCAGTTCGGTGACGACGGCCCCGCCCAGCAGGGCGCTGAGGTCGATGCTGAAGACGGTGACGATCGGGATGAGCGAACCCCGCCAGGCGTAGCGGAAGAAGACGTAGCTGCGGGACATGCCCTTGGCCTTGGCCGTGCGGATGCTGTCCTCGGCGAGCTGCTCGATCATCGAGGACCGTGCCATACGGGTGTACTGGGCGGTGAAGATGGTCGCCATCACGCACACCGGGATCGACATGCCGACGAACCAGCCGACCGGGTCCTCGGTGATCGGCACGTACTTGGGGTCCTCCATCAAGCCGGTGCTGTAGACGAGGACGGTCAGGACGATCGGACCGAGGAAGTAGATCTGGAAGGAGCTGAGCACCATCGAGGCACCGGTGGCGAACTTGTCGATGTACGTGCCCCGGCGGTAGGCGGCGATCATGCCCGCGCCGACGCCCACGACGAGGAAGACGATCGCGCCACCGGCGGTCAGCGTCAGGGTGAGCGGGAAGCGGTCCATGATGGTGCTCCACACCATGTCGCCCGAGTAGAACGAGATGCCCAGGCACGGGGCCGAGCAGTGGCCGGTCGGGAAGTCACGGCCCCTCACGATGCCGGACATGAAGTCCCAGAACTGCTGCGCCAGCGGCAGGTTGAGGCCCAGCGCCTCCCGGATGTCGTGCAGCCGCGCGGGCGAGCAGTCCTTGCCGCAGGCCAGGGAGGCGTAGTCGGAGGGGGCGGCGACGAACAGGAAGAAGGTCGCCGCGCCGATGAGGAACAGGGTGACGGCGGCGCCCACCGCGCGCCGGACGATGAACTGGATCATGACGGCCAGGCTGCTCTCTGCAAGGACTGCAAGGACGAGTGTGGAGGGTCGCAGGAAACCGCGGGGGCGCCGGACGCCCCCGCGGTCGCACAGCCGTTACGACTTCAGGTAGATCCTGGTGACGTCGATGTAGCTGGAGACGCTGCTGTAGCGGGCGCCGCCGATGTTGGAACCGAACAGCTGGAGCTGCTTGGTGTACCAGAGCGGGGCGGCCGGGTTGACCTTCTCCAGGATGTAGTGGTGCGCGTCGCGCCAGGTCTTCGCGGCCTCGGTGGGCTCCTGGGTCAGCGCCTTCTTGATCAGCTCCTGGACCTTGGGGTCGTTGATGTGCGAGTAGTTGGCGGAGCCGTCGGCGACCTGGTCACCGTCGTAGATCGGCGTGACGACCGTGCCCGGCGACGGCCAGTCCTGGCCCCAGCCGCTGATGTACATGTCGTACGGGTTGTCGAGCTTGCCGATCTGCTCGTAGTAGCTGGCGCCGTCGACCTCCTTGGAGACGACGTCGAAGCCGACCTTGGTGAGCGCGTCCTCGATGGCCACCTTGCGGCGCTGGCCCGCCTCGGTGTTGGCGTAGGCGAAGACGACCTTCTTCTCGGCGGCCGGCACGCCCTTGAGGATCTCCTTGGCCTTGGCGATGTTGCCCTGCGGGGTCTTCAGCCGGCCGTAGGGGTCGTACGTCGCCTCGTAGCCCGGCAGGGTGGGCGCGAACAGGTTCGGGGCGACGTCACCGCCGTAGGCACCGCCCTCGCCGGCGATCAGGGACTTGGAGTTGACCGCGTAGGTGATGGCGTCGCGGACCTTCTTGTCCTTGACCCGGTCCAGGTTGAACGTGAGCGTCATGACGTACGGCTGGTAGCCCTTGATGGTCCGCTTGTACGTCTCGGGGTTCTTGACGACGTCCTGGATCTGGGTGGCGTCGACGCTGCCGGTGAACTGCATGGCGTTCTTGGAGTCGCCCTGGTCGGCGATGAGCCGCTTGGTCTGGGTGGACTCGGTGACGCCGAAGGCGAAGTTGAAGCCGTCGACGTACTGGTGGCGCACGGAGTCGGTCTTCGGATCCCAGTTGGTGTTCTTCGCCAGCACCAGGGACTTGCCGGACTTCGACGAGGCGATCTTGTACGGGCCGGTGGAGACCGGGGCCTTGTCGTAGTTGGCCTTGGTGTCGGTCTTCGCCGGGACGATCGCGTAGCCCGCCATGGCCAGGGTCTGCGGCAGGTCGGTGCGCGGGGTGTCGAAGTGGAAGACGACCGTCTTGGCGTCCGGGGTGTCCAGGACCGAGGCCGGCAGGTGCTTGGAGCCGAAGCCGCCGTCGGGCAGCGCCTTGCGGTAGTCGGCGCCGCTCAGCCAGGTCTGGAGGTAGGTGGGGCCGTCGAAGATGAACTTCGCGTACAGGCGCTCGACGCTGTGCCGGACGTCCGCCGAGGTGATCGCGTTGCCGTTCTGGTCCTTGATCCCGTCCTTCAGGGTGAAGGTCCAGGTCTTGCCGCCGTCGGTGGACTTGCCGGAGTCGGTGGCGAGGTCGCCGACGACCGAGACGTTGCCCTTGTCGTCCTCCTGGAACTGGGTCAGGCGGCGGAAGAGCAGGTTGGCGATCTGGCCGGCGTCGGAGACGTAGATCTGGCCCGGGTCCAGGTGGGTGAGCGGGGTCTCCTGGAAGATCTGGACGGTGCCGCCGCTCTTTGCTCCGGGCACGTCCTTCGCGGGCCCGGTGGAGGCGGCCGCGTCCAGGTAGGTGACCGCCTTGGACTGGACGGCGGCCTCCTTCTGATCCTTCTTCGAGTCGGTCCCGGACTTGCCGCCCTCGTTCTTGGAGCAGGCGGTGAGCGCGAGGGAGCCGGCCGCGACGGCGACCACCAGGGTGCGCGCTCTGCGGGAGAGCAGTGAGCGATGAGACATCATGTGGCGAATCCACCTATTTGTCGGTTGTGATCCCTGAGTACTGCCGGACGCCGGCCGTGAGGCCGACGGGGGCGGCAGCCACCCCCACCCAAGGGACGTCCTATCGCCCGGACTTGGGGTCGAACGCGTCCCGAACGGAGTCTCCGAGGAGGTTGAAGCTCAGGACGAAGATCACCAGAGCGACGCCCGGGAAGAACATGAACGCGGGGTCCTGCTCGGCGTACTGCGCGCCGGCGGCGAAGAGACGCCCCCAGTCCGGGGTGGGCTCCACGAACCCGACACCCGCGAAGGAGAGGAAGGCGATACTGAGGATGGTGCTGGGGAGCGTGTACGTGAACTGCACCAGGATCGGCGTCACGACGTTCGGCAGGATCTCCTTGCGGACGATCCGCCAGGGCGAGGCCCCCGAAACCCGGGCCGCCTCCACGAACTCCCGTTCCCGCAGGGACAGCACGGTGGAGCGGACCAGACGCGCCATGCCCATCCAGCCCAGCAGCCACAGCACGATCAGCATGGCCAGGGCCCGGAAGTAGGTGGGCGTCTCCTCACGCGGGTCCACGAAGAACGAGGTGACCACGGGCATGAAGGCGATGAAGAACAGCTGCTGCGGGAAGGACAGGAAGAAGTCCGTGACCCGGCCGACCCAGTAGTCGGTACGGCCGCCGAAGTAGCCGCCGACCAGGCCGATGACGACACCGGTGACCATGACGAGCACGGTGATGCCGAGCGCCATGAACAGCGAGGTCCGCATGCCGTACAGCAGCATGGCGTACAGATCACGGCCGTACTGCGGCTCGACGCCGAACCAGTGGTCGCCCGAGACGCCGCCCAAGTAGCCGAGCGGCAGCCCGAATTCGTCCAGGACCGGCTTGTCCGCGTAGGTGGGATCCTGGCCGTACAGGGTGTACGGATTGGTGCCGGAGAGCTTCGTCAGCAGCGGCGCCGCCAGGGAGATCACGAAGTACGCGAGCACGATGACCGCGCAGACTACGCCCGTGCGATCCCGCTTGAAGCGGATCCACATCAGCCGGCCGGGAGACCGGCCCGCGAGCTGGTCCGCTCCGGGCTTCGCAGGGGGCACGGGTTCGCCCTCGGCGACGACCGGGGTCCCGCCGTCCTCGATGTCGATAGGACTGGTCACTGTTCGTCCGTTTCACAGGTGTGGGTGTGAGGGGCTTCCGGGTAGCCCGAGGAACGCACGCAGACGCGGCGGGAAACCGCAGTCGGACGCGCGTAGTCGAACGGCCGCGCTACACGGCCGGACGGATCCTCAGAATCGGTCGCCGGACGAACAGTTGTCGACGCAGGAATGACCTGATGGCGCGAGTGCGACCCACCTGGTGTTCGTGACACCACGCATGGGAGTTCCTCCTCATGACTTCACGTGTTCACCAACAGGAGGCTTCCGCCCATACCCTCCGACACCCCTGACGGAGGGCCAGACGCCCCCTGATGCTCGTGAGCCGGCGCTGTCCCCACAGCGCGTGACCCATTGACCCGAGCGCTACGCGGCTAACTATCTGCCATGCGCCAGGTGCCGACCACTGTCTTTAAATCTCAATTCAGTCACAGCTGATGCCAAGTTCTTCCGAAAAATGGACAAACTGTTCGCCGCGAGAAGGCCACGAAACGGACTTGTTACATGGGTATCGGGCGAGGATCTCCGCATTTCGGACACTGACCGAAGCCGGTCCACTCTCGGCCACCAGAAAACGGGTTGCAAAAAGCCCGGGCACCCCCATGATGGGGGCACCCGGGCTTCGATGTCCTGCGATCAGCCGTGCTTGGCGCGGCTGGCGGTGCGGCCGCGCTCCTTCTGGTCGAGGACGACCTTGCGGATGCGAACGGCCTCGGGAGTCACCTCGACGCACTCGTCGTCACGGCAGAACTCCAGCGACTGCTCCAGGGAGAGCTTGCGCGGCGGGACGATCGCCTCGAACGAGTCGGCCGACGACGACCGCATGTTGGTGAGCTTCTTCTCCTTGGTGATGTTCACGTCCATGTCGTCGGCGCGAGAGTTCTCGCCGACGATCATGCCCTCGTACACCTCGGTGCCGGGGTCCGTGAACAGCACGCCGCGTTCCTGGAGGTTCGTCATCGCGAACGCGGTGACGGCGCCGGCGCGGTCGGCGACGAGCGAGCCGTTGTTACGGGTCGTCAGGACACCGAACCACGGCTCGTGGCCCTCGTGGATGGAGTGGGCGATGCCGGTGCCGCGCGTGTTGGTCAGGAACTCGGTACGGAAGCCGATGAGACCGCGGGACGGGACGACGAACTCCAGCCGGACCCAGCCCGAGCCGTGGTTGGACATGTTGTCCATCCGGCCCTTGCGGACACCCATGAGCTGCGTGACCGCGCCCATGTGCTCCTCGGGGACGTCGATCGTCATGCGCTCGACGGGCTCGTACGTCTTGCCGTCGATCTGCTGGGTGACGACCTGCGGCTTGCCGATGGTCAGCTCGAAGCCCTCACGGCGCATCTGCTCGACCAGGATGGCGAGCGCCAGCTCACCACGGCCCTGGACCTCCCAGGCGTCCGGACGCTCGGTGTCGAGGACGCGCAGCGAGACGTTACCGATCAGCTCGCGGTCGAGGCGGTCCTTGACCTGGCGGGCGGTGACCTTGCGGTCCTTGACGGCCGACTTCGCGTCGGCGCCCTTGCCGGTGCCGCCGCGGCCGACCAGCGGCGAGGTGTTGGTACCGATGGTCATCGAGATCGCGGGCTCGTCGACCGTGATCAGCGGCAGCGGGATCGGGTTCTCGGGGTCGGCGAGGGTCTCGCCGATCATGATGTCCGGGATACCGGCGACCGCGCAGATGTCACCCGGCCCCGCCACCTCGGCGGGCTTGCGGGTGAGCGCCTCGGTCATCAGCAGTTCGGTGATGCGGACGTTGGACATCGTGCCGTCACGCTTGATCCAGGTGACGGTCTGGCCCTTGCGCAGCTCGCCCTGCTCGACCCGGAGCAGCGCGATACGGCCGAGGAAGTTGTCGGCGTCCAGGTTGGTGACGTGCGCCTGGAGCGGGGCGGCCTCGTCGTACTCGGGGGCCGGGACGTGGGACAGGATCGTGGAGAAGAACGGCTCCAGGCTGTCGCTGTCCTGCGGGACCGTGCCGTTCTCCGGCTTGGTCAGCGAGGCCACACCGTCACGCGCACAGGCGTAGACGATGGGGAACTCGATCTGGTCCTCGTCGGCGTCGAGGTCGAGGAAGAGGTCGTACGTCTCGTTGACGACCTCGTCGATGCGCGAGTCGGGGCGGTCCGTCTTGTTGATGCACAGGATGACGGGCAGCTTGGCCTGGAGGGCCTTGCGCAGCACGAAACGGGTCTGGGGCAGCGGGCCCTCGGACGCGTCGACGAGCAGCACGACCGCGTCCACCATCGACAGACCGCGCTCGACCTCGCCGCCGAAGTCGGCGTGGCCCGGGGTGTCGATGATGTTGATGGTGACGACCTCGCCACCGTCCTTCGGGTGGTACTTCACGGCCGTGTTCTTGGCCAGGATCGTGATGCCCTTCTCACGCTCCAGATCGTTCGAGTCCATCATGCGATCGTCGAGCGACTCTGCGGCGTGCGCGGCGAAGGCGCCGGCCTGCTTCAGCATGGCGTCGACAAGGGTCGTCTTGCCGTGGTCGACGTGGGCGACGATGGCGACGTTGCGGATGTCGTGGCGCGTGGCCATTAAGGCGTACTCCCGGAGTGTGAGGAAGGCCAGCGCGTACGTCGGTGTTACGCGGACCCTGCCGGGCTGAACACGCCACGGCCTCACCCCATGGTACGGGCACCAACCAGGGTGGGCTCGCCGGGCCGCCCCACAGGGGCGTGGGCGGTGTCACCGACCGGCTGAGCCGCACGGTCGCGACCAGCACGATCAGGCGTCCACCACCACCCGGCCACCCGTCCGGTCCGGCTATCCCCTGGCCGGGCTCGCCGACACCTTCGCCCCCTTCTTCAGGAAGCCCATGTCCTGGTAGACCGGCGTCTGGAAGCCGAACGCACCGACGTTCACCAGGTCCTTGCGGGCCCCCACGATCTGGGGCCGCTGGTACAGCGGCAGCGAGCCCGCCGACGCCCAGATCCGCGAGTCGGCCTTCCGCAGCAGTCCGTCCGCCTCGTCCTCGTCCAGCGCCCCGAGCGCCTGGTCGAAGAGCTGGTCCACCTGGTCGGTGCCCACCCGCGTGTAGTTCTGCCCGACGTTCAGCGACCCGTCCGCGGCCGGTACCGGCTTCGCGTAGATCGGCCGTGCGTCGGTCGCCGGGAACGCGGACGAGGGCCACGAGTACAGGGCGAGGTCGTACTGACCGGAGGCGATGTGGTCCTTGAAGTAGCTCTCGTCGGAGACCTTGATGATCTCCGTCTGGATCCCGACCGTCGCCAGCATCTGCCGGATCCGCTCTGCGACGTCCTGGAGCGTGTCCGAGCCCGGCCCCGACGGCAGCACGAACCGCAGGCTCAGCGCCTTGCCGTCCTTGGCCAGGGGCGCGGCCGCGGCCTGCGCTCCCCTGGGTGCGGCGGTGCCCTTCGGGGCGTACGCCCCGGGCGCCCCGTGGGCGTGGTCCCTCTGGTGGTCGCGGGTGCCCTTGTCGTCCGGGGTGTCGGGGCTCTTGTCGTCCTCCCCGACGATGTACTGCCCGTCGCTCCCGCCTCCGCCCGAGTCGTCGCCCTTGTCGCCCTTGTCACCCTTATCGGATTTGTCGCCCTTGCCGGTCTGCGCGCCGGCCGCCTTCTCCCCGGCCTTGATCGGCCCTCCGGCCACCCATCCCGCGTCGGCGAGCAGCGCCTGCGCCTCATGGGTGTCGAGGCCGCCGATCGTCCCGCTGCTGTCGGCGTAGGCGGCCTGCCCGGACAGGGCGAGGTGGCTGCCGACCGGCACCGCGGGCAGCCCCAGCGGGGTCAGCACCAGCTTGGCGAGGGTCTTGCGGTCGAGGGCGCGGGCGACGGCCCGGCGCACCCGCTCGTCGGCCAGCGGGCCCGCGGAGCCGTTCAGGGCGAGCTGCGTATAGGCGGGTTCCAGGGACTTGCGGACGTCGACGTCACGCAGCTCCTGCTGCTGCTCGAGCCACTTCGAGATGGTCTGGCGGAGCTTCTTGGGCCCCTTGGGCAGCCGGTCCTGGTCCATGCCGAGGGCGAGTGCCCAGGAGCGGAGCTTCTTCGCGGAGGTCTTCCCGGCACCCTGCAACGGCGTGCCGCTGCCCTTGTCCCGTCCGGCGAGGGCGATCCGCTGGGCCTCGGCGGCGTCGATGTCGGCGACGTCGACCGTCCCGGCGGCGAGCGAGGCGGCCCGCTGGTCCCGGCCCACGGCGTGCAGGTCGATCTCGTCGAGCTTGGCCGGGCGGCCCCACCAGCGGGGGTTGCGGGTGAGGACCACGTCCTTCCTGGCGGTGTCGACCTTGTCCACCTTGAAGGGACCCGCGGTGACCGTGAGCTTCCGGCGGGCGCCGTCGTTGAAGGCGTCCGGGGTGCCCATGACCTCCTTGGGGTACAGCGGCGAGAACAGCGACCTCCAGTCGGCGTAGGGCCGCTCGAAGGTGACCCGGACCTCCAGGTCGTTGGCGCCGCGCTCGATCTTGCCGATGCGGTCGTATCCGGCGTTGCGGGCGGTCCAGTAGGCGGAGTCCTTGCCGGACAGGGCACGCCACTGGGCGGCGAAGTCGGCGGCGCCGATCTCCCGGCCGTCGCTCCAGACGGCCTGCTGGTTGAGCTTGTAGAGGACCACCTGGCGCGGCTCGGTCTCGATGACCTTCGCGGACTCCAGGTAGTCGGGGTCGCGGACCGGACGGCCGGTGGCGTCGATGGTGAACATCGACGGCAGCACGGCCTGGGCGACCCGGGTGGTGCCGGCGTCGGCGTCGGCCTGGAAGGTGTTGAGCGTCTCCGGTACGGCGTCCACGGCCCACTTCAGGGTGCCGCCCTCGGCGACCGCGTCACGGGCGACCGCCGCGATGTCCTGTCCGGCGAGCGGCTTGCTCCCCTCGTCGTCGGAGCCGCAGCCCGTGAGGAAGGGCACCGCGAGCGCGCCCGCGGTCAGGAACGTGACGGAACGCATGACCGCACTGCGGCCAGGCCTGGGTCCGACGCCGTGGTGAGACATCTCTGCTACCTCCGGGAGGCCCGGTGACACGGGTGTGGTCTGTTCACATTTGGGGGTATTTTGGAGTTGATCACATCTACGCCACAAGTACGGACCCCACTGAAATGGACGGGGTCCACCGGCCGGGGCCGACACGGCGGCGGGGGGCGTCAAAGGCCACCCGTGCGGCGCAACGCCCGCCCGGGGCGGCGAGCGGGGATCCACACCCGCCCCGGCGCCCGCCCCCGGCGCACACAGAGCGCGTGCGGGCGCGCGACCCAGGTGTGCAATCCGCCAATCGCTGCACACGCCTTCACACCAGCAGGTGTGACGCGCAACACTCGCAGGCGCATGAACGTCGCCGCCTTGGACACCGAAGTCCGCGGAAGTGAGGTCACGTCATGTCCGTGCACGACGACCTGACATCAGTACAGCGCTGTCTGGACGATCTGAACCGGTCCGTCGGCCGCCTGGAGCAGCAGCTCGGGCGCGGCGGGCTGGAGATGCGCCGCGTCCGTGCCGACGCCGATCACCTGCGCGAGAGCGTGGCACTGCTGCGGGAGACGGCCAGCGCCGGCGCCCCGAGCAAGCGACCCGAACTCGTCACCATCTCCGACGCCCCCTACGACATCAACCTGTGGACGGACACGGACGACGAGGGTCTCGGCGCCCGCGACCGGCACGCCCCCTGAGAGGCGTGACGGCACCGCCGACAGGCGTGCCGCCCGCAGGCCCGCCCCCGAACCGACCGGAGTCATCCATTGGCCACTGGTACGGAACCACATCAGAACAGCGGCGGCGTACGCACCCGTACGCGCGCCGCGATCTCCGCCCCGCACCTGCGGACCGACCGCTGGTGGCTGGCGCCCGCCGTCACCGCGGCCGGTCTGTTCGCGTTCGTCGTCTACTCGACCTGGCGGGCCTTCGCCAACGCGGACTACTACTCGGCGCCGTACGTCTCGCCGTTCTACTCGCCGTGTCTGGCCGAGAACTGCAGGACCATGCCCTCGGGCCCCAACGCGGACCTCTTCGGCGGCTGGTGGGCGATCTCCCCGGCGATCATCATCCTGATCTTCCCGCTGGGCTTCCGCCTGACCTGCTACTACTACCGCAAGGCGTACTACCGCAGTTTCTGGGCGTCCCCGCCCGCCTGCGCGGTGGCCGAACCGCACGCGAAGTACTCCGGTGAGACCCGCTTCCCGCTGATCCTGCAGAACCTCCACCGGTACTTCTTCTACTTCGCCCTGCTGGTCGCCTGCGTGCTGACCTACGACACGGTGCTGTCCTTCCGGGACACCCACGAGAACTGGGGCCACATGGGCCTCGGCACCCTGGTCTTCCTGGCCAACATCGTGCTGATCTGGGCGTACACCCTGTCCTGCCACTCCTGCCGGCACATCGTGGGCGGCAAGCTCAAGCACTTCTCCCAACACCCCGTGCGCTACCGGGCGTGGCAGTTCGTCGGCCGGCTCAACGCCCGGCACATGCAGCTCGCCTGGGCGTCGTTGGTGAGCGTGGCGCTCGCCGACTTCTACGTCTACCTGCTCGCGTCCGGTGTCTTCGACGACCCGCGACTCTTCTAGGACTGGGGCATGTGATGACATCGGTGGAGCGGCAGCAGTGGGACGTCGTGGTCGTCGGCGCCGGCGGCGCCGGGCTGCGCGCCGCGATCGAGGCGCGCGAGCGGGGCGCCCGTACGGCGGTGATCTGCAAGTCGCTGTTCGGCAAGGCGCACACGGTGATGGCCGAGGGCGGCATCGCCGCGGCCATGGCCAACGCCAACGAGCACGACAACTGGCAGGTCCACTTCCGGGACACCCTGCGCGGCGGCAAGTTCCTCAACCAGTGGCGGATGGCCGAGCTGCACGCCAAGGAGGCCCCGGACCGGGTCTGGGAGCTGGAGACGTGGGGCGCCCTGTTCGACCGTACGAAGGACGGGAGGATCTCCCAGCGCAACTTCGGCGGCCACGAGTACCCGCGCCTGGCGCATGTCGGGGACCGCACCGGACTCGAACTGATCCGGACCCTCCAGCAGAAGATCGTCTCGCTCCAGCAGGAGGACAGGAAGGAGACCGGCGACTACGAGTCCCGGCTCAAGGTCTTCCAGGAGTGCACGGTCACCAGGATCCTCAAGGACGGCTCACGGGTCAGCGGCGTCTTCGCGTACGAGCGGGAGTCCGGCCGGTTCTTCGTCCTCGAGGCGCCCGCCGTCGTGGTCGCGACCGGCGGCATCGGCAAGTCCTTCAAGGTGACGTCGAACTCGTGGGAGTACACCGGCGACGGGCACGCGCTCGCCCTGCTGGCGGGGGCGCCCCTGCTCAACATGGAGTTCGTGCAGTTCCATCCGACGGGCATGGTCTGGCCGCCGTCGGTGAAGGGGATCCTGGTCACGGAGTCGGTGCGCGGCGACGGTGGGGTGCTGCGCAACTCCGAGGGCAAGCGGTTCATGTTCGACTACGTCCCGGACGTCTTCAAGGAGAAGTACGCCGAGTCCGAGGAGGAGGGCGACCGCTGGTACGAGGACCCGGACCACAACCGGCGCCCGCCCGAACTGCTCCCCCGCGACGAGGTCGCCCGGGCCATCAACTCCGAGGTGAAGGCGGGCCGCGGCTCCCCGCACGGCGGGGTCTTCCTGGACGTGTCGACACGGATGCCGGCCGAGGTGATCCGGCGCCGGCTGCCCTCCATGTACCACCAGTTCAAGGAGCTGGCGGACGTCGACATCACCGCGGAGGCGATGGAGGTCGGGCCCACCTGCCACTACGTGATGGGCGGGGTCGCGGTGGACTCCGACACGGCGGCGGCCCGAGGGGTGCCGGGGCTGTTCGCGGCCGGTGAGGTGGCCGGCGGGATGCACGGCTCCAACCGGCTCGGCGGCAACTCGCTGTCCGACCTGCTGGTGTTCGGGCGCCGGGCGGGCTGGCACGCGGCCGACTACACGGCGGGCCTCGGCGCCCGGCCGGACGTGGACGACGAACAGATCGACGCGGCGGCGGCCGAGGCGCTGCGGCCCTTCTCGGCCGAGAGCCAGGAACCGGACTCCGGGCCGCCGGAGAACCCCTACACGCTCCACCAGGAGCTCCAGCAG
Source organism: Streptomyces sp. NPDC059224 (assembly GCF_042754285.1). Lineage (NCBI taxonomy): Bacteria > Bacillati > Actinomycetota > Actinomycetes > Kitasatosporales > Streptomycetaceae > Streptomyces > Streptomyces sp. NPDC059224. The sequence continues at coordinate 20,531 of NZ_JBHZAN010000014.1, read as the reverse complement.
TCCATGAACGACCTGGTCGGCATCATCCGCCGGGAGGGCGAGATGGAGCAGGCCCTGGAGCGGCTCGCCGCGCTGCGGGTCCGGGCCCGCCGGGCCGGGGTGGAGGGGCACCGCCAGTTCAACCCGGGCTGGCACCTGGCTCTGGACCTCAGGAACATGCTGCTGGTCAGCGAGTGCGTGGCCCGGGCGGCCCTGGAGCGCACCGAGTCACGCGGCGGCCACACCCGCGAGGACCATCCGACGATGGACCGCGCCTGGCGCCGGATCAACCTGCTCTGCCGGCCGGCCGACCCCACGGGCGGGCTCGCGGCCACCGACCCGGTGCGCGGCCAGATCGACCTCGTCCGCGAGACCACCGAACCCATCCGCGCCGACCTGCTCGCCCTCTTCGAGAAGGAGGAGCTGGTCAAGTACCTCGCCGAAGAGGAGCTGTACGAATGAGCGGCTACACGGCCCACTTCCGGGTGTGGCGGGGCGACGTCGAGGGCGGCGGCCTGGAGGACTTCGAGGTCGAGGTGAACGAGGGCGAGGTGGTCCTGGACATCATCCACCGCATCCAGGCCACCCAGGCCCCCGACCTGGCCGTCCGCTGGAACTGCAAGGCGGGCAAGTGCGGTTCGTGCTCGGCGGAGATCAACGGCCGGCCGCGCCTGATGTGCATGACCCGGATGTCCGTCTTCGAACCGGACGAGACCCTCACGGTCACCCCGCTGCGCGCCTTCCCGGTGATCCGCGACCTGGTCACGGACGTCGGCTTCAACTACCAGAAGGCCAGGGAGGTCCCGTCGTTCGTGCCGCCCGCCGGAGTGGGCCCCGGCGAGTACCGGATGTTCCAGGAGGACGTGGACCGGTCGCAGGAGTTCCGCAAGTGCATCGAGTGCTTCCTGTGCCAGGACACCTGCCATGTCGTCCGCGACCACGAGGAGAACAAGACGGCCTTCGCCGGGCCGCGTTTCCTGATGCGGGTCGCCGAGCTGGACATGCACCCGCTGGACGCGGCCGAGGCGTCCGGCCTGGACCGCAAGCGCACGGCCCAGGACGAACACGGTCTCGGCTACTGCAACATCACCAAGTGCTGCACGGAGGTGTGCCCCGAGGGCATCCACATCACCGACAACGCGCTGATCCCCCTGAAGGAGCGGGCCGTCGACCGCAAGTACGACCCGCTGGTCTGGCTCGGCTCGAAGATCAGGAGGCGCCCCGCAGGAGGCTGAGCACCTGCCGGAGGCTGGACTCGGCGATGTCCCGCATCGGTTCACGGTCCGGGAAGTCGCCGTCCAGCAGCCTGAGCGGCCCGGCGACCAGGTTGAGGTGCATCGCCAGCCGGTACAGCTCCATCCGGTCCTCGTCGAGGTCGGCGGTGCGCAGCACGTCGTAGGCGGGCCCGAAGCGCAGCCGCAGGAAGACGTGCTCCCACTCGGCGTCGAAGTACATCAGGCCCTCGATGTCGATGAGCGCGGGATCGCCCTCGTCGGTCACCAGGACGTGGTCCGGGCCGAGTTCGCCGTGCACGAGGGAGGCGCTCTCGCGCGGCTCGACCGCGTCGTACAGCTCCCGGACCCGCTCCGACAGCGCCTGGCGGACCTCCCGTACCCGGGGGTCCCGCTCGGCGAGCTCCACGATGTCGCGCACGGCACGGTCCGCGACGACCTGCTCGCAGGAGGTGCCGAGCGGCTTGGCGCCCTCCTCGACCAGGGCGGCCTTGCCGTATCCGGGGGCGGTGCACTCCCGGAGCACGCCGAGCGTGCCGGCCAGCCGGGCCAGCGGCACCCGGGCCGCGCCGGGGTCGCTGCGCAGCAGCATCTCCAGGCTGCCGCCACGGACGTCCTCGACGACCGCCGCGAAGACGGGCAGGTACTCGGCCTCCTCGTCGGCGAAGAGCAGACGCGGGGTGCGCACACCCAGCTCGGTCAGCCGGTCGTGGGCCGACAGGAAGAGACCCAGCCCGGAGGCGTGGGCGAAGGGGTCGCGGATGTCGGTGTCGGCCGGGCCCCAGTAGTCCTCCTCCGGGGACCAGACGTAGGCGATCGCGGTCCTGCCGTTGTCGAGGGCAAGCCGGTAGACGCCTTTCTTGGAGCCACCGCGCAGCCGGGTGACGGTGGCGGGGGCACGGCCGAGGGCCGCGCGGGCGAGCGGAGCGAGGTCGTCACGGGTGAGGTGGGCACGAGCGGTTGTCATGACGTACGAACCCAGTCCTTCCGATAAGAGGTCCAGTCATCCTCGGTGGCGGCGAAGTCGACGTACAGGGCGACGCCGAAGTTAGCGCGATCCGCGTCCGTGCGGGACAGTCCCAGCCGAACCCCTCGCACGGCCGCCGGCACGGTCTCCGCGTGCGCCCAGTGGCCGAAGCGGTTCTCGTGGTAGAAGGGCAGGCCCATCAGGAGGTCGGTGTCCGCCGGTGTGACCTCCAGCGCAAGGCTGGTCTGCTGCGCGACGTACCCGCCGTACAGGCTCTGCAGGGGCTGCATGGTGTCGTACGACATCACCGCGATCTGGTCCACCCGGCGGGCGACTTGCCCGAAATACTCCTGTGACCACCATTTGGGATGGCCGGTGACGGTACCCCAGAAGGAGTGAAAGGCGGGGAGCGGATCGATCTGGTGTGCGGCGACGGACAGCAGCGGGGTCACCGGCCGCAACGCGTCCAGGAGGGCCAGGTAGTCGCGGTCGCCGGAGCGCAGGGGCTCCAGGTCGAAGTGGACCCCGTCGAAGCCGGCGGCGATCACCTGGCGGGTGGAGGCGACGACGGCGGCACGCGTCCGCGCGTTCTCCAGATGCATGGCGTACGGCTTCTCGGGCGCGACCTCGTCCCCGAGCCAGGCCTGAACGCGGACGCCGGGAAGTTTTCGATGCACGGCCGTTATCAGCCAACGGGCCTTGGGGTAGTCCGTTCTGGGCAGCGTGCCGTTGTGTTCCAGCGGCCCGGCATGGACGTAGAGGTCGCGTATGCCGGTGTCCGCGAGCCGGGCGGCGAGGGCGGTGACGTCGGCGTCGGTCCTACGGCCGTCGACCCAGGCGTGCCCGAGCCAGATGGCGTCCCTGTCCCGGGTGCGGGTGCCGGGCTCCGGGTCGCCGGTGAAGTTGATGCGGAGGGCGGTCTCGGCGATGAGGAGCGGGAGGACCAGGAGCAGGACGGCGGCGAGCCCGACCCGCCTGGCCCAGCGGATCCGGGCGGCTCTCCTGCGGACCCCCGGCGCCTCCGGCGCGCCCGCGCCCTCGGCCTCGCCCGTCCCCGCCGGTTCGGATTCCGCTGCCATCGCCCGTACCCCTCTTCTCGTCGACGCCCGCCCGTCCCCACCCCGGTCGCGAAGCCGACTTGCTGCCCATACGCTCCGAAATGTGACGTCATCCTTGATCCGGGGCCGTCCGAGGCACGCCACCGCCCGCATAGGTGTGCGGGTGGGGCATGCCGTGCTGGGCGGCGTGACCGGAGCGGCCTGGCTGGTGTTGCCGGTGATGACGACCACCGCTCAAGATCCGGTTCCCGCGGCGGCACGCGAACCGGTCGCCACGGCGCGGGCTGACGGGGCGTCCACCGCCGATTACGTCATGCCGCTGGTCGCGGTGGCGGCCGCCGGCGCGCTGGGCGGCTACGGGTACGTACGGCGGGTGCGGCGGGCCCGTTCGCGCACCACCCCGGGGATCGTCTCCACCGCCCCGCCGGTTCCGTCGCCGGTGGACGTCGAGCGTCAGGCGCGGGCCGCCCTGGTCCTGGCCGACGACTGCGTCCGCACCAGCCGCCAGGCGCTCGGGTACGTCGACGGCGGCGATCCTGCCGCGGAGGCCCTGCGGACGGCCGAGACCGAGCTGTCGGCCGCGTTCGCGATATGGCGGCGGTACGAGGAGGGGATACCCGGGGACGACAGGGGCCGGCGGCAGGCGTTGGCCGGAGTGGTCGGACGGTGTGCGGAGGCGGGGCGGCGACTGGACGCGGCGGCGGAGGGATTCGACGCCGAGTGGGATGCGGGGGACGCACTGGCGGTGGCCGAGGGACGGTTCCGGGAACTGGCCGCGCGCACGGGCAAGGTGGCGGGTGCGCTGACGGAGGCCGGCGAGCACTACGGGAGCGGGGCCGTCGCCGCCGTGCTGGGGTACGTCGAACAGGCCAAGGACCGGCTGGTGTTCGCGACCGGACGGCTCAACCAGGCCCGCCGGGACGCCGACTCGGGCGACGGCGACGGGATGCGCCGTGGGGTGTGCGCCGCCGAGGGGGCGGTGGCCCAGGCCGGGGTGCTGCTGGGCGGGGTGGCCGGGCTCGCGGCGGAACTGCGGACGGCGGCGGGCCTGGTGCCGGCCGCGCTCACCGGGGCGGAGAAGGAACTGGCAGGCGTCCGGGAAGCCGCCTCGCCGTCCCGTCTGGCCCACGCCGACACCGTGCTGGCCGCGGTGCGTGAGGAGCTGACCGGGGGCCCGTACGATCCGCTGGACGCGCTGCGCCGGGTCGTACGGGCGGTGGAGGGCGCCGGGGGCGGGCGCTCCGGGGTGATCTCCGCCGGAGCGGAGCTGGTGGCGCGGAGCGCGCTGGGGGCGGCGGACGACTTCGTGGAGGTGCACCGGCGGGCGGTGGGGGCGGAGGCGCGGGCGCTGCTGGCGGAGGCGCGGCGGGCGGCTGCCGGGGACGCGGACCGGCTGGCGCGGCGGGCCCGGGAGCTGGCGGGGCGGGACGTACGCGCCCATGGCAACCCGTACGCGGGAGAGGCGGCCCATGAGAGCGGCCTCGCGGGTGCGGTGCTGGGGGGCGTGCTGCTGGGCGAGGAGGCGGACGGGGGGCCGGTGGTGACGTTCGGCGGCCCGCAGACGCGAGCACGACTGCGCTGACCGGCCGCAGCGACTGCGGGCCGGTGGGGGTCGTTCGCGCGGTTCCCCGCGCCCCTGAAGGGCGCGGGGCTGCGCGAGGATCGACGGCGCCGCACCCGTGAACCGGTCCGCGCCACCTCTGTCAGAACAGGCTGAGCAATGCCTCCGCCGGGTCGGTGAGGCCTGTTTCGCCGTCCGGGAGGGGCAGTTCGAACCACACGGTCTTGCCGCGCGGAGTGCGCCGTGAGCCCCACGCCGCGGAGAGCAGTCCGACCAGCTGAAGCCCCCGCCCGCCCTCGTCGGTGTCGCGGGCGCGCCGCCGCCGCGGCTGGACCAGGCCGGAGTCCCACACCTCGCACACCAGCGTCCGGTCCAGCAGCAGCCGTAGCCGTATCTCCCCCTCGCCGTACCGCAGCGCGTTGGTGACCAGCTCGCTGACCAGCAGCTCCGCCGTGTCGACCAGCGGCTCCAGGTCCCAGCTGAGCAGCTGGCCGCGCGCGTACTCACGGGCCCGGCCCACACTGCGCGGCTCGCGCGGCAGCGTCCAGTCGCCGACCGACTCGGCCGGCAGCCCTTGTACACGTGCCATCAGCAACGCGATGTCGTCCTCGCCGTGGTGCGTGTCGAGGGTGTTCAGGACGTGGTCGCAGACGTCCTCGAGGGGCTGGGAGGGGTCGGTGAGGGCTCCGACGAACGCCTGGAGGCCCTCGTCCAGGGGATGGTCGCGGGACTCGACGAGACCGTCCGTGTAGAGCGCGAGCAGCGCGCCCTCGGGGAGTTCGACCTCGACCTCCTCGAAGGGCTCGCCGCCGACGCCCAGCGGCATGCCGGGCGGCACGTCGAGCATCAGCGCGTCCTCGCCCGGTTCCACCAGCACCGGCGGCAGATGGCCGGCGTTGGCGAAGGTGCAGCGCCTGGTGACGGAGTCGTAGACGGCGTACACGCAGGTCGCCAGGTAGACCTCGGAGAGGTCGGCGTCGCGGGGCTGGCGGGCCGTCCGGGTGGCCTGCTGGACCCCGCCGGGAGTGCCGAGGCCGCGGGCGATCTCGTCCAGCGCCGAGAGGACCTCGGCGGGTTCGAGGTCGAGCAGGGCCAGGGTGCGGACCGCCGTGCGCAGTTCGCCCATCGCGACGGCCGCGCGCAGTCCTCGGCCCATCACGTCACCGACCACCAGCGCCGTGCGGTGGCCGGGGAGTTCGATGACGTCGAACCAGTCGCCGCCGACCTCGGTCGCCGCGTTGCCCGGCAGGTAGCGGCACGCGATGTCCAGTCCGGAGGCCTCCGGGTCGCCGGGCGGGAGCAGGGACCGTTGCAGTATCAACGCGCGTTCGTGCTCACGGCGGTACAGGCGCGCGTTGTCGATGCAGACGGCGGCCCGGGCGGCCAGCTCGACGGCCAGGTCGCGGTCGCGGTCGCCGAACGGCTCACTGCCCTTGGTGCGGGCGAACTGGGCGAGGCCGACGACCGTGTCGTGGGCGACCATCGGGACGGCGAGGGTGGACTGGACGAGGCCGCCCTCCTCGGCCGGCACATGCTGCGGGCGGGCGGTGCGCAGGGCGTCCGCGCAGGGCGAGTTGAACGGGTAGTGGTGAACCGCGCCGACGGCGACCGGGGCACCGCCGCCCACGAAGGGCGCGTCGGAGACCGCGCTGGCGAACGCGACCCGGCGCAGCTCCGCGCTGCCGTCGGAGAGCCCCGGCGGCCGCTCGTCGCCCGCCAGCAGGCCCTGGTAGAGGTCGACGGTGGCGAGGTCGCAGAAGCCGGGCACGACCACGTCGAGGAGTTCGCGGGCGGTGGTCTCCAGGTCGAGGGAGTTGCCGATCCGGGCGCCGGCCTCGTTGAGGAGGGCGAGATTCCGCCGGGCCGCGGCGGCCTCGCGGGCGGCGGCGCGGCGGGCGGTGATGTCCAGTCCGAGCCAGGCGATACCGATGGGGCGGCCGGTGCCGCTGTGCACCCGGTAGAGGTTGATGGACCAGTGCCGGCGCTCCTCGGAGCCCGGCACGAACCCCGTGACGTGCATGTCCGTGATGGAGTTGCCGGTCTCCAGGACCCGCCGCAGGGTGGCCGCGACCCGCTCGGCCTCCGAGCGCGGCAGATAGTCGTGGACGCCCTTGCCGCGGTGGTCGTCCGGGCTGCCGCCGAAGACGGAGGAGAACCGTACGTTGGCGCGGCGGATCCGCAGGTCGGGGTCGATCAGCAGGAAACCGAAAGGAGATTGACCGAATATCGACTGCGAGGCGGCCAGGTCGGTCTCGATGCTGCGTAGGGTGCGGACGTCGACCACGATGCACACGGCCGCGTTCTCGCCCTCGGCGGTGCGGGTGGGCATGACGTAGACCTCGGCGAGGCCCTCCTCGCCGCGCTCGCCGTCCGCCGTGTCGGGCATCCGGAAGGGGACCACGCCGGTCCACTCCCGCCCGTCCAGGATCTCGGCCATCTTCCGCTGGCCGTGCTCGCGCAGGTCCGCGTCGACGAACGCCTCGATGGGATCCATGCCGACGGCCCGCTCCGCCGGGATGCCGAAGATCTGCTCGGCGCGCAGGCTCCACTGGTCGACCAGGCCGCCGGCGCCGATGGAGAACGAGGCGACCTTGATGTAGTCGTAGATCGAGCCGGGTGGGCTGCTCTGCCACATGGCGTCGCCGGGGGCCGCGGCTGTCTCCGCGGTCCCCGCCCTCACGCCGTCCGACGGGTCCTCGGACTCCGTGGCCTTAGCTGGTATCTCGCTCACGCGAACCGTCCCCTCCAGCTCACCGCACCCGGCACCGGTCACCGGGGGCGGCTGCCCGCAGTATCCAGCACTACGGCGCCGCCTGACACGGTGTTCACGATCACAGCACGGTCCCGACTGTTTCCGGACCGGGCCGTGACAACACTTCCAGTCTTCTAACCAGGGAACACGCCCTCGAACCACCCACTCCGGTGCCCATTCCCCGGCCACTCCCGAGAGTGGACGGCGTAGCACTGCGTGTACACCCCGTTCACCCCGCCAGGTCGGGCACCGCGAGCTCGAACCAGACCGTCTTGCCGGTGTCGCCGGGCCGGGTCCCCCACTTCCACGAGGAACCGGCGACCAGCTGGAGGCCGCGGCCGCTCTCGTCGTCGGGGCTGGCGGCGCGTTCGCGGGGCGGGTCCGGGAGCGGGTCGGAGACCTCCACCCGGAGGGTACGGCCGAGGTCGGCGGGGCGTACCAGGCGGACACCGATGGGGCCGGTGGCGTGCCTCAGCGAGTTGGTCACCAACTCGCTGACCAGCAGTGCGGTGATGTCGGCGAGGGTGCCGAGGCCCCAGCCGGTCAGTTGGTCACGGACCGCGGTCCGGGCGGTGCGCACGGCGCCCGGTTCCGCGGGAAAGGTCCACTCGACGGTGTCACCTTCGGTGTCGATCACACCGATCACTTCCCAGTCGCTTCCCCGGTTACGAGCCCGGCTCTGTCCGGTTTCATGGGGTTAATTGGCACATACCCGATTACTGGGGGGCAGTACCGCACGGAAGGGCGCACTGTGGGACGAACGGCTTACGCCGGGGTGGCCGAGCGCCGCCCGGGCGCAGGGGGTGCCGGTGCCGGGCGGCTGCGACCGCGCCGTCGCCGGTCGCGCCCGCGCGGCGGCAGCCGCACGTCCCGTACGGCCCCGCGCCCCTATGCCTCGGGGCTTCGCCCCGTACTCAACCGGTCGGCCACCTCGCGCACCGCCGGGACGTCCTGGTCCAGCCAGTCCACGGACCAGAGTTCGTCCGGGGCCAGCCAGCGCAGTTCGTCGTGGTCCTGGAGGGGCGCGGGGGCGGCGGAGGCGGGGCGCAGGCGGGCGGTCCACACCTGGAGGGCGTACGGCTCCCGCAGCGGCCACTCGCCGGGCACCCGCGCCAGCACCTGCGCCCGCACGCCCAACTCCTCGTGCAGTTCGCGCGCCAGGGCCTGTTCGGGGGTCTCGCCGGGCTCGACCTTGCCACCGGGCAGTTCCCAGCGGCCGGCCAGCTCCGGGGGTGCGCTGCGGCGGGCCGCGAGGAGGCGGCCGGCGTCGAGCAGGGCGGCCCCGACCACCACGATCCGTTCGCTCATGGCCGGAGCCTACGGGAGGCGGTGCGGGGTCAGTTGCGCGTGCCGTCCCCGCTGCCGTTGCCGAAGCCGATGCGCTCGACCCAGTAGAGCTGCTTGTGTCCGCGGTCGTCGAGACTGTCGGCGATCTTCTGCGCCTCGGCCCGGGTCGCGTACCGGCCGACGCGGTAGCGATTGCCGTTGTCGTCCTGCCGTATGACGAGCCAGGGGAGAGAGACCGTGCCTTCCGTCATCGCACCCCTCCGTCTCTCCCGGCTCCCGCCCGTCCCCGCCCCGCTAAGGAAACCGCACTCCGCATATGCCCGAGCGTACGCCTAACCTTTACGCAGCGAATACGGCTTTTCACAAAGAGGTACGCAACCAGCCAGAACGGTGGGGGCGCACGATGACGAATGCGCCGTGCGCACAGCGGGCACTTCCCGTCGGAGGCATGCCGCGGACAGCCCGGACCACCTGGGAGAACGGCCGGATCGCAACGGCCGGTCCGAGATCCCGACAGAGACGGTGAAGACGTCAACTATCGCAAGGGTGTGCGCTACTTCACGGGCAGGTGGTACGCGGCACGGTACCGGTCGGCCGGGATGACGACGTCAGCCGTCTCCACCGGGCGGCCGGAGGCGTAGTACGTCCGCTGGATCACCAGGACCACATGGCCGGGGACACCGCCCAGGGTGAGCAGTTCCTCGGCGAGGCCGGGGCGGGCGCCGACCTCCTCGGTGACGTTGTCCACGATGACGTCGATGGCCCGCATCCGCTCGACGACGCCCATGCCTCCCAGGGGCCCCTCCTCGGGCAGCATCACGGGGGTGCGGCCGGTGACCGCGAGGGGCTCCCAGGAGGTGGAGAGCATCATCGGCTCGCCCGCGTCCCGGAACAGGTACCGGGTGCGCATCACCCGGTCCCCGGCCTGGATGCCGAGCCGGTCGGCGATCACGGCGCCGGCCACGGCCTGCTCACTGCTGGACTCCCAGGTGCCGCGCGCGGCCGCCTCGGACTGCTCCTGCCGGAACGGGGTGGCGCCGCCGACCGGCCGGAACCCGGAGCGGGCCACCCGGCGGGGGACCGGCCGCTCCCGCACGTAGGTCCCGGAGCCGGAGCGGCCCTCGACCAGCCCCTCGGCCATCAGCACCTTGCGGGCCTCCAGGGCGACGGTGTCGGAGACGCCGTACTCCTCGCGGATGCGGGCCTGGGAGGGGAGCCGGGTGTGCGGTGGCAGCGAACCGTCGACGATCTTCTTACGGAGATCACCCGCGACACGCAGATACGCCGGCTGCTCACCGAAAGTCACTGGCCGCTCCCATCAGGTTGTACAGACAGCAACAGCCTGGCAACCGTGGGTTCCGCCACGCAAGCAAAGGCCAGAGAATCACTCGATGTGATGACATACGGCCGGGGAACGCTTTACGCAGGCACTTTCTCCCCGCTATGGCCGCGGTCACACCTGCATGCCGGAGCCACTTCCTCCACTGCCGGACTCGCCGCCTCCGTCGCCGTACGCGGGCGGGGTGGCGAAGAGGCCCAGAGCATCGCGTACGGTCACCGCGCGGTGCGGGTCGATCAGCTTGTACCCCTTGTCATAGTGCGCGTAGAAGGTGTCGACGTCCGCCGCCTTCGCCGCCTTGGCCCACTCGACGCGCGCCTTGTCGAGGTCGGCGGCGAGGGCGCGGACCGGCCGCCCGGTGGCGGCGGTCCACTCGTACGAGCGCAGCATCGCCGACTGCTTGCCGAGCGCCGTGGCCACCCGGCCCGCCCACGCCTTGTTCCCCGGCAGGTCGTCCTCGACGTACTCGGCGTCCGGCGCGGAGTCCAGGGCGGCGTTCAGGACGTGCGCGGCCTTGAGGTAGGCGACCTGTTCGGGACTGTAGGAGCCGGCGTCGTCGCGGTAGGAACTGGTGAGCTTCTCCCCCTCCGTGGCACTGCCGAAGGCGCAGACCACGCTGCGGTCCCCCGCGGCCCAACTGTCCTCGCTGGGCGTGAAGTAGTACACGGCGACGTCGTCGGGGACCAGCCAGAGGTCGAAGGCGTAGGTGTCCTCCAGGGCGTAGCAGCGGCGGTCCGCCGTCTCGCCGGACGCGTCGTCACCCGGGTAGTCGGCGCCCTTGAGGTCGTAGGTGGCGAAGACCTCGCCGTCGTGGGCGTCGTCACAGCCGACGTGCGTGACGTCGGTGACGAGGTCGCCGTTCAGGGAGCCGTCGGGGGTGTCGAAGCAGTCGCCGGTGGACAGCGAGAGGCTGGAGCTCTCGCTCGCGCCCTCCTTGACGCCCTCCCAGAAGTCGCCGGCGCCGCCGGTGGCCAGCAGCAGCACCCACACGGCCAGCCCGATTCCGGAGAACACCGAGCCGACGACCGCCATCGCCCTGCCGCGCTCACCGCGCCTGCGGATCTGGCTCAGCGCGACCAGTCCCAGCACCAGCCCCACCCCCGGCAGACAGCACAGCAGTCCGAGCACGAGGGAGGCGATGGCCAGGCCGTTGACCGGCGCGGGCACGACGTAGGGGCTGTAGCCCTGACCCCAGGGCTGGTACGGCGAGGGGTACGGCGGCTGCTGTCCGTACGGACCCTGCGGGTACTGCGGGTACTGCGGCGGGCCCGTCCGGGGCGGCTGGTAGGGCCCTTGTGGCTGCTGGGGGCCGGGAGGCGGAGGTATGGACACCGGTACCGTGCTCCTGAGGGGGCGTCTGGCCGCGTGAAACGCACGGCTGAACTGATGTACGACTGCGCGCATCGTAAGCGCGCCGTCAACGGGGGCGGAATGAGGGCCGTGCGCGCCACCGTCCGGGTCGGCGCCCGCTTCGACCGGCCGAGTACTCCTTGGGGGACGACGAATGAACGAGACCGTCAGCGCCGTCAACGCGCTCACCGCGGCATGGGCGCAGCGGACCAGACAGGGCACGGTCTTCTCGGCCGCCGGTGTCTGGCCGCTGCTGGCCTTCCTGGCCGAAGGCGCCGCGGGCCCCGCCCGGGACGAACTGACCCGTGCCCTGGGGCTGCAAGCCGACCATGCGGCGGCCGGTGCGCGGGAGTTACTCGGCGGGCTCGCCTCGATGCACGGTGTCGGGGCGGCCCTCGGACTGTGGACCGACCGTGCGCTGGAACTGGACGGGCGGTGGGCGGCGGGGCTGCCCGCCGACGCGCACGGGGTGCTGGCCGCCGACCCCGCGGCCTCCCAGGAGGCGCTGGACGCATGGGCGGCCGAGCGCACCGAGGGGCTGGTCGAGCGGATGCCGGTCAAGCTGGCCGAGAGCGCCCGGATGGTGCTCGCGACCGCGCTGGCCCTGCACACGGAGTGGCGGCAGCCGTTCCTGGAGACCGTGCTGCGGCCCGGCTCGGGCCCCTGGCGGGACCGCACTCTGGCCGGCCTGCGGCGCAGCAGCGTACGGCCGGACCGGATCGGGGTGGCCGCGGGCCCGGACGGCCGCGTCACGACGCTGAAGGTGCCGGGCGGCAACGCCCTGGACGTGCATCTGCTGCTCGGCGAGGAGGGGATGGCGCCCGGCCAGGTGCTGCACACCGGCATAGGCGTCCTGGAACGCACCCTGCCGGTGACGACCGGCGGCCGGCTCCCCTACGGTCCGGCGGGACCCGGGGTGGCCGTGGAGCGGCTGCCGTCGGCCACCCCCGACCCGGTACGGCTGGATGTGACGACCGTCGGCTTCCAGGTGCGCGCGGACCACGATCTCCTGCAACTGCACGGCCTGTTCGGGCTCTCCACGGCCGCCGACGCCCGCGAGGGGCACTTCCCCGGGATCAGCGCCGCGCCGCTGGCCATCGGGGCGGCCGGGCAGTCCGCCGTCGCCGAGTTCGGGCCGCTGGGGTTCCGGGCCGCGGCGGTGACGGCCGTCCTCGCGGCGCCGGGCGGCGGCCCGCCGCGGCACCGGCACGAGTCGACGGTCGTGCGGGCCACCTTCGACCGCCCGTTCGGCTTCCTGGCCGTGCACCGCGACAGCCGCCTGATCCTGGCGGCGGGCTGGGTGACGGATCCGACTGCGGCGGGCTGAGCGCCGGCTCCGCAACCGTGGCGGGTCCTCGCGGGTGCCGCCCCGGGCGGGCGCGGCCGGGTCCTGCGGTGGCCCGGGGCACCGGGTCACGCCCACCGCGGTGTCGTCCGCGGCGGGTGCGGCCTCGGCGGGCGCCCGGTCTCCGGTTCGGGTTCACCTCACCCGCGTACCCCCTCGGTGATGCGCAGCCTGATCGTGCGGGCCTCCGGGCGCAGGGCGAACTCGGGCCACACGTCCGGTCCGCAGGCCCGGGAGCCGAGACCGTGCTGGGCCGCGTCGATGATCAGGTGGCTGGTGGTGGACTCCGGGAGTTCGAAGGGGTGGGCGGCCCGGGCGAGCTGCTGGGGGGTGTGCCGGGCCAGGGTGAAGCCGGGGCGCCGTCCCCGGGTGTCGGGGAGCGCCGTGAGGTGCAGTACCGCGGTGTCGGCGCTGGTCAGGGTGAGGCGGCGGAGCCCGGAGCGGTGGCCGGTCTCCTGGGGGCGGGCGTATCCGGCCGCGAGGTCCGCGACGGCGGCGGAGAAGCGGCCGGTGCGGGCCGCGCGGAGGCTGTCCGGGTAGGACTCGTGCGGGCCCAGGCCGAACCAGTCGGCGCCGTCCACCGGGGCCGTTCCGTCCGGCAGTTCGAAGCTCACCCCGATCCGCGGCCAGACCGTCGTCCAGCCCCGCGAGGGCTCGATCTCCACGCGCAGTTCCAGTTCGCCGTCCTCGACCGTCCAGACCGACTCCACGGTCACCGACAGCGCGGAGTGCGCGGCGGAGACCCGGTCGACGGTACGCAGGGCCTCATCGGTCCGTGCCACGCCGGTCCGCCGTGTCGTCAGCCGGTCGAGTCCGGCGCGGCGCCACAGCTCGGCGCTGGACACCTCGGGCAGGGCGTCGTCGCTGCCCTCCAGCCGGTCGGAGGTGCCCTCGTCGTTGTCGGTCGGCGCCCGGAACAGCTCCAGCCGCGGCCCGGTGACGGCGCGTCCGCCGAGGCGGGTGAGGGAACCGCCGGTGAACTCGGCGATGCCGAGGGTGAGTGTGCCCTCGTCCGGCCGCCAGCCGGTCCGGCGCCGGACGGCGGGCACCGGCCGCCGTACCGAGCGGTCCAGCTGGGCGGTGGCCACCTCGTGTCCCGCGGGCGCCCAGGAGGTCTCCGCGGCCAGCACCGCCTCGACCGTCAGCCAGGTCTCGGCGTCCGGCGCCACCGGGACCGCCGGCAGCGGCACCCGCCCCGACTCGCCCGCGGCCACCGGCGCGACCTTCAGGTCCCCGGACGCCACGAGGACGCCGTCGTGCTCGGCCCGCCAGCGGAAGAGCAGGTCGGAGGTGTCGGCGGAGTGCCGCAGGTTGGTGACCGTGAGCCGGTCGCCGTCGACGGCGAAGCGGACCGGCTGCACGACCGCCTTGAACTCGTGGAGGCCGGGGGTCGGCACGTCGTCGCTCAGCACCATGCCGTCCATGACGAAGTTGCCGTCGTGCACGACCTCCCCGAAGTCGCCGCCGTAGGCGTAGTAGGGCGTCCCGTCCGGGGTCCTGGCCAGGATGCCGTGGTCGCGCCACTCCCAGACGAAGCCGCCGTGCAGCCGCGGGTGCCGGTGGACCAGTTCCTCGTACTGGTCGAGGGCGCCGGGTCCGTTGCCCATCGCGTGGGCGTACTCGCACAGCAGGAACGGCCTGGTGCGCTGCCGGGCGCCCTGCGCGGGGGTGCAGCCGAGCAGCGGGGCGCGGGAGCCGTCCGTGCCGATCTGCTCGGTCTCGGGGACGGTCGCGTACATCCGCGAGTAGACGTCGGTGTACTCGCCGGTGTAGTCGCCCTCGTAGTGCACGGGACGCTCGGGGTCGCGGGCGTGCACCCAGGCCGACATGGCGGCGAGGTTGGCGCCGGTCCCGGCCTCGTTGCCGAGCGACCACATGACGACGCCGGGGTGGTTCTTGTCGCGCTCGACGGTGCGCTCGATGCGGTCGAGGCAGGCCGCGCGCCAGGCCGGGTCGTCGGTCGGGTTCCCGTGCCAGCCCACGTTGTCGAATCCGTGGGTCTCCAGGTCGCACTCGAGGACGACCCAGAAGCCGAGTTCGTCGGCGAGGTCGAGCAGCCGGGGGTGCGGCGGGTAGTGGCTGGTGCGGATGGCGTTCACGTTGAACCGCTTCATCCGCGCCAGGTCCTCGCGGGCGTGCGCCTCGTCGAAGACCCGGCCGCGCTCGGGGTGCGCCTCGTGCCGGTTCATGCCGTGGAAGACCACCCGGCGGCCGTTGACCAGGAAACGGTCACCACGGATCTCGACGGTACGGAAACCCACCCGCAGGGCTATGGTCTCGGCGGCCGACGCCACGGTGACGTCGTACAGCCGGGGTTCCTCGGCCGACCACGGCTCCACGCCCGGGACGTCGAGGGGCGTCACGTCGGCCGGCGTCTGCCAGACCCGCTCGACGCCCAGTTCGGGGATACGCAGGGTGACGGGGAACGCGCCGGCGCCGGCGGTGATCTCGGGGTCGATCCGGCCGTGTCCGCCGGCGTAGCCGGGGCGCAGCCAGACGTCCTCGACGCCGCCGACGGGGCGGGCGAGCAGGGTGACGTCCCGGAAGATGCCGGGCAGCCACCACTGGTCCTGGTCCTCCAGGTAGCTGGCGGCCGACCACTGGTGCACCCGGACGGCGACGACGTTGTCACCGGGGCGGACCGCGGAGGTCACGTCGAACTCGTGGGCGAGCCGGCTGCCGCTCGCGCTGCCGATCTCGACGCCGTTCACCCACACCTTGAACAGCGACTCCACACCGTCGAAGCGCAGCAGCACCCGCTCGGCGTCCGGCCAGTCCTCGGGGAGGACGAAGTGGCGGCGGTAGTCGCCGGTGGGGTTCTCGTCGGGCACGTGCGGCGGGTCGATCGGGAACGGGAACTGGATGTTGGTGTAGATCGGCCGGCCGTAGGCGCCGTCGCCCTCCAGCACCCAGTGCGCGGGCACCGGGATGCCGTCCCAGCCGTGGTCGTCGTAGTCCTCGGCCGCGAACTCCTCGGCGACGGCCGCCGTCGGCGACAGCCTGAAGCGCCAGTTTCCGTTCAGCGACAGGGCGGGGGCGTCGGAGTGCAGCCACGAGCGGGCCGGGCGCAGGGCGCCACGCCAGGGAGCGGTGTCCGATACGTACGCGGAGTGCTCGGAGGGCAAGAGTTCACAACTTTCTGGATGAGGGGGGTGTTGTGCCGCTAGCGGAGGACGACGGTGCGGATCTCCCAGGGGCCGAGGGAGAGGGTGAGCCCGTCCTCCGTCACCGGTTCCGCGGCGATCGGCCGGCCGAGCAGGTCGACGGTCCCGGCTTCGGTGAAGGCGCCGGTCACCCGGACCTCCGTCGCGGTGTCGCGCAGCGCGGCGAGCCGCACCTCGGTGCCGGGCCCGTGCTCGGGGTCGGTGACCCGGCGGATGCTGGACACCTGGACGTCCCGGCCCTCGACCCGCACGCCGGTCGCGTCGGGGGGCAGCCCGCCGCCGCCGGGCGCGGTGCCGCGGGTGACCAGGACGCCGGCCCTGAACTCCTCGGCGAGCGCGACCGCGTCCGCGTCCCGCCAGCCGCCCGCCGAGGGCAGCACGGCGAACCGGTTCTCGATGCGCATGCCCAGGTCCTGGGCGCCGGGGACGGGGATCTCGCTCGCCGCGGGTTCGTCGCGCAGGGGGTGCAGGTTGACACTGATCGAGCCGATGGCGCGCAGCAGGGTGAGGGCCAGGGCGGAGCCGCCGTCGACGAGTTCGTACTCGGCGGAGTGGTCCAGCAGGACGGTGGCCGGCCCCGCCGACACGAAGGAGCTCGCCGGGAAGGTCGGCAGGGGGTACTCGCCCCAGCCGCCCTCGGCGGTCAGTCCGCGTTCGGTGACGGCGAACTGCCCGGCCGACGCGGAGGCCGTGACGGGTTCGGGCAGCGGCACGTGGAAGCGCAGCCGGTGGTCGGCGCTCCGGTTGAGGAACGCGGTGGAGATCCGGACGAACGGCTCCCCCGCGCGGAGCTCCACCACCATGTCCACGGGGGTCGCGGCGGTACGGCCGTCCCGCCGGTCCCGGTCCTCCGTGGCGAGCGCGGCCGGCCAGTCGTAGACGCGGGTGACCCGCAGCCTGGCCCGCAGCGGGCCCCGGTCCAGGAGTTCGACGCCGACCCGGGCCGGCTCGGAGACGAGGACGTCGTGGGCGGGCGGGGCGTAGTTGTAGCTGTCGCCCCGGTCGCCGCCGTCGACCAGCCGGCCGACCCCGGACAGGACGGTGCCGTCACGTCCGGTCACCTCCAGGGTGCCGTCGGCGGCCACGGTGACCTCGACCAGGCCGTTGGCGAGGCGGTCGGATGCCGCCGTCACCGGCCGCGCGGCCAGGTCGGTGGGGCGGTCGGCCGGCTCGACCCGGAAGGCGGCCAGTCCGGCGGCGGGGACGGGCACGGCCACCACCGCGGTGGCCCGGGCCTGGGCCAGGGTGCGCACCCGCCACTCCCCCGGGTGGGCGGCCGCGGCGGCGGCGACCTCGCCGCGCAGGGT
The DNA here is from genome assembly GCF_042754285.1 of Streptomyces sp. NPDC059224. NCBI lineage: Bacteria > Bacillati > Actinomycetota > Actinomycetes > Kitasatosporales > Streptomycetaceae > Streptomyces > Streptomyces sp. NPDC059224. The sequence goes on along the minus strand of NZ_JBHZAN010000014.1, from coordinate 3,190 downwards.
CATCAGGTCGAAGGGTCCGTCCGGCGCCTCGGCGAGGTGGAAGACCAGGGAGTTCGGGGTGAGTTCGTAGTGGTCGATGAGCAGGCCGAACAGCTCCCGGCGGTGGATGCGGCGCAGCACGCGTTCGAGCTGCGAGGCGTCGTGCCGCTCGTCGCTGAGCACGGTGGGTGCCTCGGAGACCAGCTGGACGGGGTGCGTGGAGCCGTCGGCGGTGGTGGCGACCAGCGTGCGCCCCTCGGGGGCGGCGACGACGTCCACCTCGACCAGTGCGGTACGGGGCACGGGCAGCGGGTTGGCGACCAGGTGGCCGTCGCTCGGGACCAGGGCGGCGGGCTCGGCGAGGGCCGCGTCCCGGACCGCGCGGGCGGTCTGCGCGGCCTCGGCGAGGCGGGCGGCGACCTGGTCGCAGGTCTCGTCGGTGCCGGAGCCGACCACCGAGTCGTGGGCCGTCGACTCGACGATCTTGTGCCAGGCGAGGGCGAGGAAGTGCGACTCGTCGCGCCGGGACCACAGGGCGTTCATCCGCTCGGCGTGGTCGACGGTCCGCTCGGCGAGGGCCATCCGCTGCTTGAGCCCGAGCCGCACGGACAGCACGCCCGGCAGGATGTTGCCCCGGACATGGCTGCGCAGCTCACCGGTGACGACGGCGGTCACCTCGTCGCGTACGTGCCCCCGGAGGTACTCGTCGAGCGTGGCGACGGTGATCGGCCGCTGCTCGCCGGAGGCCCGCCGCAGCCAGTCCGCCAGCTTCGGGTCGGGCGCGTTGTGGTCGGTGCCGGCCATGGCCAGGAGCGGGTCGCCGCCCCAGCGTCCGGCGGTCTGCTCGGCGTACTCGGCGAGCGCCTGCCGGATCCGGTCCGGTACCAGCAGGACGTCGAGTCCGTTGTCGTACCCGTCGAAGAGGAACTCGGTGCGGACCTCGGAACCGTCGGGGGCGCGCCAGCGGAAGGCGTGGCCGTCGACCGAGCCGGGCACTCCGCGCCACAGGGCCGCGTGCTCGATGCCGGCGCGGGCCAGGATCTGCGGCATCTGCGCGACGTGGCCGAACATGTCGGGCAGGTAGCCGATGGGCATGGCCCCGCCGAGCCGCTCCGCGGCCGCCCAGCCCATCTGGAGGTTGCGGACGATGGTCTCGCCGGTGCAGAGGAACTCGTCGAGCAGGATCAGCCAGGGCCCGACGGCCAGCCGGCCCTCGCGGACCAGGGCGGCGACCCGGTCGCGGTTCTCCGGGCGCATCTCCAGGTAGTCCTCGACCGCGGCCATCTGCCCGTCGACGGTGAACCGGAAGTCCGGGTCGGCGTCGGCGGTGGCGAGCACGGTGTCGAGGGCGGTGACGAGTCGGTGCCGGAACACCTGGAACGGCTCGTACCACTCGCGGTCCCAGTGGAAGTGGGGCACGAAGACGGCGGAGTCGGGCATGACGGGAGGTACCTTCCGGGTGGTCACTTGAGGGAGCCGGCGGCGAGGCCGGTCCGCCAGAAGCGCTGGAGCAGGATGAACACGATGATCACGGGCACGATCGACACCAGTGAGCCGGTGATGATGGACTGCTGGAGCGCCGGGGCGCGGGCGGTCTGGCCGTTCCACTCGTACAGGCCGAGCGTGATCGGGAACAGGGACTCCTTCTGCAGCATCACCATCGGCAGGAAGAAGTTGTTCCAGATGGCCACGAACTGGAACAGGAAGATGGTCACCAGGGCCGGGGTCATCAGCCGGAACGCCACCGAGAAGAACGTCCGGAACTCGCCCGCCCCGTCCAGCCGCGCCGACTCGATCAGCTCCTGCGGGACCGCCGCGTTGGCGAAGATCCGCGCCAGGTAGACGCCGAACGGGCTGACGATGCTCGGCAGGAACACCGCGAAGTAGGTGTTGACCAGCCCGGTCGCCGAGAACAGCAGGAACAGCGGCAGGGCGAGCGCGGTGGTGGGCACCAGGACTCCGCCGAGGATGACGGAGAACAGGAACTCCCGGCCGCGGAACCGGAACTTGGCGAGGGCGTAGCCGCACAGCGCGGAGATCAGGGTGCCGACGGCCGCGCCCAGCACCGCGTAGATCACGGTGTTCAGGGCCCAGCGGCCGAAGATGCCGTCGCTGCGGGTGAACAGGACGTGCAGGTTGTCGAAGAGGTCGAAGTGCGAGAACGCCAGCCCGTTGGTGGTGGCGAGGTCGCCCTGCGGCTTGGTCGCCGCGACGACCAGGAAGTAGACCGGCAGCAGGAAGTAGACGGCCAGCAGCAGCATCAGGCCCATGGCCGCGGTACGGCTGACGCGGCTCTCTTTGATCACGGTGGGGTGGTTGCTCACAGTCCGGCCTTCTTCGAGGTCAGTCGCATGAACCCGAAGCTCAAGACGAAGGTGATGACGGCGATGACGACGGAGATGGCGGCTGCCTGCTGGTAGTTGTTCCCGGAGGCCACCGTGTAGGCGAGCATGTTCGGGGTGAACGTGCTGGAGATGTTCGAGGAGATCTGCCGCAGCACGGCGGGCTCGGCGTACAGCTGCAGCGTGCCGATGATCGAGAACACCGTGGTCAGGACGATCGACGGGGCGATGATCGGTACCTTGACCCGCCAGGCGATCGTCCAGTTGGAGGCGCCGTCGATCTTCGCGGCCTCGTAGAGCTCCTGCGGGATCGACTGGAGCGCCGAGAACATGATCAGCATGTTGTAGCCGGTCCACAGCCAGGTGGAGACGTTCGCGGCCGACCAGAGCACGGCACCCGGGCCGAGGAAGTCGGGGTGCAGCCCGACGCTGTCCAGCAGGTCGACGACGGGGCTGAGCTGCGGCGAGTAGAGGTACGACCACATGATCGCGGCGATCACCCCGGGCACCGCGTACGGCATGAACGCGGTGATCCGGAAGAACGCCTTGACCCTGAGCAGCGGGGTGTCCAGGAGCAGCGCGATGATCAGCGCGACGAACAGCATGACCGGCACCTGCACGATGCCGAACAGGCCGATCCGGCCGATGCTGGACCAGAACTCGGTGTTCTGGAACACCTGGCCGTACTGCTCGAAGCCGCCGAAGGTCGTGTACGAGGTGCCGTACTGTCCGCCGCTGCGGCGCACCACGCGGAAGCTCTGCCACAGCGCGTAGCAGACCGGCACCAGGTAGAAGAGCAGGAACGGCAGGAAGAACGGGGCGACGAAGGCGGCGATGGTGCCCGGCCGGGGGCCGCCGCCGTCGAGACG